>CAZZKQ010000397.1:0-3696 GCA_964654875.1 uncultured Verrucomicrobiota bacterium
GATGGCACTGAAGGCGGGGCTGAGGGACTGCGCGGAGGCGGCCAGCGCCCACCCCAGCCCGAGACAGGCAAGGACCCATCGGGCCATTCCACTCAAGGAACGGATCGGCGAGGGGCAGGATCCTGGATACACCACGGGCGGCAACCCTTCCCACGACTGGACCTCAGATCAACCGGAACCTAATCCGCTGTTTCGGAGGGTCCTGAACAAATCTCAGGGTGCTCGACGGCGAATGCTGCAATTCGGCCCACATGAGGACCGGAACAGGCCATCCACGCCGATGCTCGAACGGGAGCCATCTCATTTTCGAGAATGGCATCCTTCTTGCCATTCTTGACTTTGCAAATGCGCGACGGAAACGGGGCGTTGGAACGTCTCTTCCGGAGCCGCTCCAACACTCCACCATCCATGAAAACCGCTTCGATCCATTCGCCACCCCAATCACGTCAAAAACAGCCCTGGGATCTCCGTCTGAACCGTCTGCCCCCGTATCTGGCGGCCGGCGTCGGGATGGCCGGCGTCGCCTCCTCGGTTGAAGCCCAGATCATTCCCATCAACATCGGCAGCTTTACGTCCGGTTCCTTTAACCTCGGAAGCGTCAACGCGGGTTTGAGTCCCGGGGGTAATGCCAGTTTCAATAATTTTCCGATGTCCGGCCCCAGCATTGGTGCGTTACGCGACGCTGCCTACAGCGGTGTTTTTGTCACGGGTCTCTTCGGGAATCCGAGCCAAGGTCTCGAGTTCGCCACGGGCGGCGGATACGTCAATCCGATGGATTTGGCGCTGAACGCCGTGATTAATGCCTCGACGCCTACTGGGAGCTGGTCATCCCTTCGGATAGAGACCGGCTTCCAGTACACTGGCCTTGGGATTGCCACTGCGCCTGATTTTGGGCCTGGCAGCTATATGGGATTCCGTTTCGGAACCGCGGGCAGCTATAACTACGGGTGGCTCGAGGTCACGTGGGACTCGACCTTTGTCCAGTTCCAAGTCCTCTCCGGCGCCTACCAGAGCACGATCAACACGGCCATTCTGGCAGGCGATTTGGGTTCAACTCCCGTCCCGGAATCCACCCCGGGGGGGCTGATGGGAGTGTTGCTCGGCGGTGCCGCGCTGCGCCAGTGGCGCAAGTCCCGCCGCGAGGCTGCAGCCGCCACGGAGACGGTCTTCGAGGCCTAGGTCGGCCCGTGGAAACTGATTCGCAGGGCCCGCACTCCCCACCCGGAGTGCGGGCTCTTTGGGTTTCCGGATCTGGCCCACAAGGGCGATTCGGGTGACCGCATTGTCTTCGTTTCATCGGCTCGACGGCATGGGCGAGGACGCCGTTCCCTGGGAGGCACCGCTCCGGTTCGTTTCTCACTTTTCATACCGGCACGGCTGATGCATGCGGGAACTCCGTCCGGTAGCATTGCGACCGCCGGAATCCAACAAGACACCATGTCCAGGAAACGCCTTCTGCTCGTCGGCTGGGATTCGGCCGATTGGAAGATCATCCATCCCCTCATCGATCGAGGCGCGTTGAAGACCCTTGGCCGCCTGGTGGACTCCGGGGTGAGTGGCAATCTCAACACCCTCGAGCCCCAGCTGTCGCCCATGCTCTGGACCTCCATTGCCACAGCGAAGATGGCCTATCACCATGGCGTTCCGGGCTTCACAGAGGTCGATCCGAGGTCGGGATCGGTGGTGCCCGTCTCGGCCGCCACCCGGAGGTGTCGTACCGTCTGGGAGATGCTCGCGGAATGCGGGTACAAGGGTCATGTGGTGAACTGGTTCGCAACCCAGGGGGAGCAGAACCTTCCGGGAAAGGTGGTGTCGAACATGTTCGGTCACATGCCGAACGTGGCGCCTGGATCGCATCCTTCCACCTGGCCCTCACCCCCTCCGGGAACGTTCTGGCCACCCGAACTGGGCGACCTTTTGAAGGAGGATCGGGTCAGTCCCTATGATCTCGATCCGGACCAGGTTCTCCGGCTGCTGGTGCCGCAGGCCGAGCGGGTTGACCAGAAGAAGGATCGCCGTCTGGAGAGCCTGGCCCGTCGCCTTGCCGAGGCCTTCTCGGCGCACAATGCGGCCGTGCGGCTCATGGAGCTGGATCCGGACTGGGAATTCTTCGCGGTGTACTATCGGACGATCGATGAGATCTGCCATGAGTTCATGCCCTACCATCCGCCGCGGATGGCGGGGGTCACCGAGGAGGATTTCGAGATCTACCAGCATGTGGTCACGCAGGCGTACTTCCTGCATGACCTCATGCTGCGGCGTCTTCTGGATCTTGCAGGACCCGAAACCGCGGTGATGCTGGTGTCGGACCATGGATTCCACAGCGACCATCTCCGTCCGAAATTCACCCCACGGGTTCCGGCAGGCATCACGGTCTGGCACCGGCCTCAGGGGATCTTTCTGGCGTGTGGCGAGAGCTTCCGGAAGGACGCGTTGGTGTTCGGCGCGCGCCTCCTGGATGTGACCCCTACAATCCTCCACCACTTCGGGCTGCCGATCGGTGAGGATATGGAAGGACGGGTGTTGACCGAGGTGTTCTCCGAGGAGCGCCCGGTGGCCTCGATTCCAACGTGGGAAAGGCCGGACGGACAACGGGTCCCGCGGGCGGATCTCGGTGAGGAAGGAAACCGGGTGCTGCTGGAGCAGTTTGTCGCCCTGGGTTACATCGACGAGGTGCCAAGCGACAAGGAACGGGCCGCGCTCGAGACCCAGCGGGAGAACGAGTGGAATATGGCGCGAGCATACCTCTACGCCGGTCACCATGACGAGGCGCTGCCTCTCCTGGAGCGGTGTGTGCACGCCCAGCCCCATCGACCCGACTACATCCAGGCCCTGGCAAACTGCCAGTTGAGCCTGGGGCTGTTGACGGAGGCGGAGGCGACCTTGGCCGGTGCGGCCAACTGTTTTGGCCAGAAGGAGTCCACCGATCTCGTGAAGGCCTCCATCGCGATCCAGCGCTTCGATCACCGGACTGCGTTGAACCTGCTCAAGGGTGTCGAGGCGTTGATGCCGGGGGATCCCACGATGCTCCTGTTTCTCGCCCAATGCTACACGGCGCTCCGGCGTTGGGAGGATGGCCAGGCGACCACACGGCATCTTTTGGAGATCGATCCCGACAATCCCAGCGCCTACCTCCTCCTGTCCCGGATCCTGCTCAATCGGGGCGACACGATGGGCTCTGCCGAGGCGGCGCTGTCCGCCATCGGTCTGCAGTATGGCAATCCGAGGGGGCATTTTCTTCTGGGTATGGCCTTGATGGGACAACGGCAGTACGAGTCCGCGCGACAGGCCTTCCTCAAGTGTCTGTCCCTTGCGCCCTACCATCTGCAGGCCCTCCGCATGCTATCCCGGGCGGCTCAGCGCATGGGGGATTCCAAGGCGGCAGCGACCTACCAGGGACAGCAGGCAATCCAGTTGACCCGGCTCCAGGCGGAACGTCACCGACGGGTGGCTGCGGTCCGCGCCGTGGCGGAGGTCCGGAAAGCCCAGCGTGGCGAGGTCGACCGTCACCGCGAAGAGGCGCTCCGGAAGGCGCAGGCGGAGCTCACCGCGGTCGAGCCGCTCGAGATCGTCATCGTCTCCGGTCTGCCCCGCTCTGGAACCTCGCTCATGATGCAGATGCTCGCTGCCGCGGGCATGGAACCCATGACCGATGGGAAGCGAACAGCGGATGATGACAATCCGGAGGGGTACTGG
>CAZZKQ010000398.1:0-3691 GCA_964654875.1 uncultured Verrucomicrobiota bacterium
CGAGGGCCAGGGGGGCGAGGAGACGGAGCAACGGATTCTTCATGGAGGAATGGAAACGGTTCGGTTGAGGATTCAGGAAAGGGGATCAGAGGGTCCAGCCCTTGCGATCCTTCTGACGGAGCAGGCGGTTGGCCTCACGATCCTTGGGGATGCGGAGACCCTTGCGGTCCCAGGCGAACGCACGACCGGTCCGGACGGCGATGTTGCCCAGCAGGACGACCTCGGTCATGGGACCCGCGACGGAGAAGTCCGACAGCGCCGGCTTGCCGCCCTTGCAGGCCTCGAGCCATTCCACGTAGTGGCTGCGCTCCCAGTCGGCGCTCTTCGGGAGCGTCTCCGGGACCTCCTTGAAGTCGCCGACCGGCCGACCGGATTTGAACCGCGCCCCACCGTTGTAGTTGCTGAGCAGGGTGTCCTTGTCGCCCACGAAGAGCAGCCCGTTCTCGGCATATTGGACACCCGGGAAGAGGTCGGCGGCTGGGAGTCGCCCGCCATCGTGCCACCAGAGGGTGAAGGCAGGACGGCTGCCCGCGGCGGGAATCTCCCAGCGGACGGTCGACTTCACCGGCGCGGAGACATCGGTCTGACCCTCGCTCCAGGCCTCGACCCGGGTGGCATCACGGATGCCGAGCGCCATGTCGGGCAGGTTGAAGAGGTGGCAGCCCATGTCGCCGAGGGCTCCGGTGCCGAAGTCCCAGAACCCGCGCCAGTTGAAGGGGAGGTAGGCCGGATTGTAGGGACGCGACGCCGCGACGCCGAGCCACAGGTCCCAGTCCAGCGTGCCCGGGATGGGCGGGGTGCCGGTCGGACTCTTCACCCCCTGGGGCCACCAGCGTCCGGCACGATCCGTCCAGCTGTGCACCTCGCGCACCGTGCCAAGGACCCCGGCGCGGACCAGTTCGACCTCACGACGGAGATCGGGATGGGAGCGACCCTGGTTGCCCATCTGGGTGGCGACCCCGTGCTTCCTAGCCGCCTCGGTCAGGCGCCGGGCCTCGTCCACCGTGTGGGTGAGCGGCTTCTGGCAGTAGACCCCCTTGCCCCGTTCGATGGCCCACATCGACGGAAGGGAATGCATGTGGTCGGGGGTCGAGACCGTGACCGCATCGATTCCCTTGCCCATCTCGTCGAACATCCGACGGAAGTCCCGGAAGCGGCGGGCGTTCGGGAACCGATTGAAGGTGTCCGCCGCCCGGGCGTCATCGACATCACAAAGCGCGACGATGTTTTCGGACCCACAGAAGCCGACATCGACGCCCCCCTTGCCTCCGGCTCCAATGCCCGCGATGGACAGCCGGTTGTTGGCCCCGAGCACGGGCAGTCGGCTGACCATCGGGAACGCGAGGGCCGCCGCGGAGCAGCCCAGGAAACGACGTCGGGAGAGATGGAGGTTTCTCATGGGGGTCCCGGAACCTACCGCGCCGACGAGAGGCTGGGAAAGCCGGATCTGCCCCGGGGGGATCAGGAGCGGGAGGCGGGGAACCGCGCATCCGGCCTCCCGCCCCATCCCCATGATGGCGCCCGCGGAACCACGGGACCCGTGGCGTCTCAGAGGAACACCGCGCAGAGCCAGAGAAAGACCATGAGCGAGGCGACTCCATACCGGAGTGCAGGCAGGACGAGTCCCGGAAGGTCGACACGAAGTCGGATCGGGGCGGACTCCTGAACATCGAGGAGCCCGCCCCCCTGCCGGACCCAGCGGCATCGGGTCGACCCCGGGATCGAGAGCGAGAGGTGATGGGGACGGAGTCCACGGGAGTGGGAGAGACGGGCATGTCTGCGATTCATGCGTCCATCGTCGCAGGAGGGGTCGGACATCCGTGGGGGGGCCTCAGAGCGGATCCCGGACGAACACCGGTCGGGGCCTTCGAAGGCGTTTGCACTTGTGTGGGGACCGGGGAGGACACGCACCATCCGGGCATGTCGCTTCGGGTTCTCGTCGCCCCGGACAAGTTCAAGGGGACCCTCACCGCCGCGCAGGCGGCGGGGGCGATCGTCAACGGATGGTGGGGGGCGCGTCCGCAGGACGAGATGGAGATGCTGCCCATCACGGATGGTGGGGACGGATTCGGCGAGGTCATGGCGGGACTCCTCGGTGCCACAGAATGCGTCACAGCAACGGTCGACGCCGCCGGACGGCCGGTGGGGGCGAAGTGGTGGTGGCTCACCGAAAGCCGGACCGCGATCATCGAATCCGCCCAGGTGATCGGGCTGGCCCTGCTGCCCCCGAGGAAGTTCCACCCCTTCGAGCTCGACACCCGTGGCCTCGCGGCCGTGATCCGGGCGGCGGTGTCGGCAGGCGCCCAGACGATCCACCTCGGCATCGGTGGCAGCGCGACCAATGACGGCGGCTTCGGCGTGGCCCGCGAGCTGGGCTGGCGGTTCTTTGACGACCGCGACCAGCCCATCGAGAAGTGGGTCAAACTCAACAAGCTCACCCGCTGGCTGCCGCCCCTCGACCCGATCCTGGGCGTGGACTTCATCGTGGCCGTGGATGTCACAAACGGGCTGCTGGGGCTGAACGGGTGCACCCGGATCTTCGGGCCCCAGAAGGGCATCCTGCCCGCCCAGTTCCCGATCGCGGAGGCCCCGCTCGAGCGGCTGGCCCTGCGGGCGTCGGAACACCTCGGATACGATGTCGGGGCCGACCCCGGCTGCGGGGCGGCCGGGGGCCTGGGGTTTGGATTGAAGGTCTTCCTGGGTGCGCGGCTTGAACCCGGGTTCGAGCTGTTCGCCGAGCATTCCCGGATCGACGGGAAGATCGCCAGGGCCGACGTGATCCTGACCGGCGAGGGCATGATCGACCGCCAGACCCTGATGGGGAAAGGCACGGGTCGGCTCGCCCAGCGGTGCCAGGCCGCGGGCAAGCGCTGCGTGGCGTTCGGAGGGGTGGTCGAGGGCGCGGCCAAGATGCACACCGCCGACCGGCTGTTCCACCTCGTCCACGACATCACCCCGAGCCTGACGAGCCCTGCGGAGTCGAAGCAGAACGCCGCCCTGTGGCTGGAACGCCTCGCCCACAAGGTCGCCAACGACTACGACTGGACGTGAGCGCCGGAACCGATGCCGAGGGTGGCGACGGGGCGGAACCCGCGTTGGATGCGATCGCCGAGGGATTCCTCCGGGATCTGGAATCGGTCCGGAACGCGTCGGCCTACACGGTCCGGAACTACCGCCAGGCACTGGTCGAGTTCACCCGATGGCATCGGGAGACCCACGGCGCGCCTCCCGCCTGGGAACGCCTGACCCGGGACGACTTCCGGCTGTACCTCCGGGCGCTCGGCCGGCGCGGACTGGCCCGATCGCCGATCCATCTCCGATTCAGCACCCTCCGCGGGTTCTACCGGTTCCTGCTCCGGGAAGGCCGGGTCGCCCGGCATCCGATCCGGGACCTCTCCCTGCCCCGCAAGGAACGACGCCTGCCCCAGTTCGTGCCGGCCGACCGGATCGAGGACCTCCTCCGCGCACCCCTCCGGGATCTCGAGCCCATCGATGGGACGCCACCCGACGAGCGGACGGCGGTGCTGGCCCTCCGGGACGCAGCCGTACTGGAGATCCTATATTCGTCCGGCCTGCGCGTGAGCGAGGTGTGCCAGCTCCGCGTCGGGGACATCGACCTTCCGGGGAGACAACTCCGGGTCCGGGGCAAGGGCCGCGAGGAGCGGATCGTCCCCGTCGGCCGACCCGCACT
>CAZZKQ010000399.1:0-3689 GCA_964654875.1 uncultured Verrucomicrobiota bacterium
TGGATTCCTCGGGCTCGCGCTTCTCCTGGGGGCACTGCGTCACACCCAGCAGCGGTTCAACCTCCAGAGCGCGAATTCGTTTCTGGTGATGATCGTCCCGATGACCGTCCTGGTCCTGGTGCTGCCGACCTTCACCCGGTCCACGGCAGGCCCGACGCTGACTCATTTTCAGATGGCGTTTTTGTCCCTGTTGTCGATCGGCATCTACGGGGTGTTCCTGGTGTTCCAGAACCGGCTCCACCGGGAGTTCTTCATCCAGGCCGAGGCGGGGGCTTCGGGCCACGGGTATCCGGAGCTTCCGACGGAATCCGGCTCGCCATGGCGTCACGGCATCTTCCTGGTCCTCTACGGCATCCCCCTGGTCCTGCTGGCCAAGCAGATGGCCAAGCCGCTCGATCTGCTGGTGGGACGGGTCGGTGCCCCGAACGCGGTCGGGGGACTGGTGATGGCGATCCTCGTTCTGACCCCGGAGTCCATTGCGGCGATCCGGGCGGCCTGGTCGAACGAGCTTCAGCGGTCGGTCAACATCCTCCTCGGATCGGTCCTCGCGTCCATCGGCCTGACTGTCCCCATCGTCATCGGCGTCTCCCTGGCGACGGGACGCGAACTCCTGATGGGATTGGATTCGCCGGAGATCGTCATGCTGGCCCTCACCCTGGTCACCAGCATGCTCACCCTGTCGCTGCCCCGGACCAATCTTCTCCTGGGTGCGGTCCACCTGCTTCTGTTCGGGGCGTCCCTCATGCTCGTGTTCGATTGATCCAATGGGCGACGGATCCCCTGCGCGAACGGTCTTGGATCCCTCGTGTTCCCGGTGGGGATTCTGCATGTCCTGACCGCATCCCCTGCGGCAGTCTCGACCCCGATTCCGGAACCAATGGCCAAGTCCATGCAACCGTCCGTCCTCCGTTGTGGCTATTGCCGGGTGCCGGTGTCGGTTGATCCGGTCTGGTCCGCGGAGGGGGAGGCGTTCTGCTGCTATGGGTGCCGGGTCCTGGGGGCCTCCGCCGTGGGACGGTTCAGGGCCGGGGAGGATCGGGGCATCGACCGTGCGCCCTGGTTCCGCATCGGCCTGGGTGTCGCCATCGCCAGCCAGGCGATGCTGGTGGGGTTCGCGGTGAACCTGACCCCACCGGAGGGATCGATCCGCCCGCTCCTGCATGCGGCACTCGCCGGTTCCGCCCTGCTGGTGTTCGCGATCCTCGGCGGCCCGCTGCTCGGCACGGCCTGGGACTGCGCGTGCCGCCGACGCCTGACGGTGGAATGGCTGTTCCTTGCCGGCATCGTCGGAGCTTTCGGCGCCTCGGTCTGGAGCAGCCTGACCGGCTTCGGTGCCGTCTATTACGAGGTCGTCGCCATCCTCCTCGTGTTCTACACACTGGGAAAGGCGCTCACCGCGCAGGCGCGCCAGCGGGCCATGGCCGAGGCCACCCGGCTCCGGGACGTGTTCGACGCCTGTCATCGGATCGCCGCCGATGGAACGCTTCAGAGCTGTCGGGCGGCCGAGGTGGTCGTTGGCGACCGTATCCGGGTCGCAGCCGGTGAGCCGATCCCCGTCGATGGCCGGGTTCTCTCCGGTGCGGCCTTCGTGCGGGAGACCCCGCTCACTGGGGAGCCTGATGCGGTCGTCCGAAGGGAAGGGGATCGCGTTCTGGCCGGCAGCTGGTCCGAGGATGGGGACCTGGTCATCGAGGCGACGGTTCCCGGACGGGATCGGGAGCTGGATCGTCTGGTGGCGTGGGTTGACGAAGCCCGCGGAACGGTCCGGTCGGATGCTGGAATCGGGTCCCGGCTCCGGCCCTTCGTGGACCGGATCACGGCGTGGTTCCTGCCGGCGGTCCTGGTGGCGGCGATGACCACCGGCCTGGTCTGGTCGCTGCGCGGACAATGGCGGGAGGGCTTGTTCCATGGACTGGCGGTCCTGTTGGTCGCCTGTCCCTGTGCCCTCGGGCTGGCGGCGCCCCTCGCGTGGTGGAGTGCCCTGGCCACGTTGGCGAGCCGGGGTGTCGTGTTCCGGTCGGGCGATGCCCTGGAACGTCTTGGGGCCGTCAACCGGGTCGTCTTCGACAAGACGGGGACCCTGAGCGAGGACCGTCAGACCTTGATCGATCTTGCCGTGAGGGCGGATGGGCTGCCTCGGGTTCGGCTCATGGCGCTCTTGAAGGTCGCACAGGCTGGCAACACCCACCCCATCGCACGGGCCTTCGACCGCATCCCGGAATCGGTGCCGCTTGGCGTTGGGGTGGAGTCCCTCAGGACCGAACCCGCCTGCGGGATCGAGGCGGTGGTCCAGGATGAGGGACAGCTTCGGCGCCTGCGGATCGGGGTCCGGGACTGGGTCCTGGAGTCGGCGACGGGTTCCGATCCTGCGGAGGAGCGGCTCCGACGTGAGATCCGGTGCGAGCCTTCGGATCAGCTCATCCATGTGGCGGTCGATGGACGCCTCGAGGGGATTGCGGTGGTGCGGGAACGGCTGCGGGATTCAGTCGAGGAAGTGTGTCGCCATCTGCTTCGCCTAGGATGCCGGCTGAGCGTCTTCACCGGGGATCGGGAGGCACGGGCGGCGCGGGTTCTGCCGGAGGCGCTGGGACTGGAACTGGTGGGGTCACTCACTCCCGAGGAGAAGGCCCGGCGGGTGGCGGAGCATCAGGCGGCAGGTGAGGTGGTGCTGTTCGTGGGGGACGGCGTCAACGACACGCCCGCCCTCAGGACGGCCGCGGTCGGGATGGCGCTCCACTCTGGTGCCGGCCTCGCGACGGCCACCGCCGAGGTGGTGCTCTGGGGAGGACAGTTGTCGGAGGTTCCCCGCGCGATCGAGTTCACCCGCAGGGTCCAGGCCGGAGTCCGATCGAACCTGCTCTTCGCCGCCACATACAACCTCCTCGGCATGACGCTTGCCGCCACGGGGCGGATCGGTCCGATCTCTGCGGCCCTGTTGATGGTGGGCAGCAGCACGATCGTGGTCCTGCGTGCGGCCCGGCTCGGTTCCGATGCCTGCCATGGCCCGGATGAGGCGGGGCAACAGCCTGGGTGGCTCCGCATCGGCTGGACGGCGAGCGTGCTCACCCAGATCCCGCTGTTGATCCATCTGGGGCAGCTGGTGCCGGTGCAGGCGGGGGTGACGGCGGCGGTGCTGTTGGGCGTTGCGGCGGTTCCCTGGCTGCGCGGGCTTTCCGTCTCGTGGATGGGTCGGGTCTGGGACGGGGCGGCGCTTCGGATGGGGTTGGCGATGCTGGGGCCGGGCAACCTCGGGATGGCGTTGGGGTGGTGGGCGGAGGCGGACTGGAACCCGGTGATGTCCGGGGGTGCCTGTCTTTGCTGCCGGTCCCACCAGTACTTCGACCTCACGGATTCGGTGCCGTGGATGGTGGTGGGCATGCTGGTGGGCGGAGTGCCCTCCATGGTGGGGGAGGACGATCCCGGGAGCGGTCTGGGGCGTGGACCGCGGCTGGCGCTGGCGGCGGTGGGGATGGTGCTGGGGATGGCCTGGGGAGGGGATCTGGTGCTGGCGCTGCTGGGGCCGATGCACCCGTGGCAATTCCTGGGGGCCTGGGCGGGCATGACCGCGGGAATGCTCCTGGGCATGGGGCTGCTCTGCGGGGCCGGTGAGGCCATCGCGGCGGTGTGGGGCAGGAGGAGTGGAACCGGTGGGTGACGCGGCGCCACCACAGAGCACTGCGGCACCCACC
>CAZZKQ010000400.1:0-3689 GCA_964654875.1 uncultured Verrucomicrobiota bacterium
GGATGATGAGGGCGCCCCGCTCGCGGGCCGCCTTCAGGACCTCGTTCATCCGCGGAGCCATCTCACCGACGCGGTCGGTGGCATCGGGACAGTGATGCTGGTCCCACATGTCGCAGACCACCACGGCGGTCCGTGTCGGATCCCACGTCAGGACGCGTTCCCCGGGGGCATTCGAGCGGGGCGGGGTGTGGGTGCCGGTGCGGACCCGTGCGTGGAAGGTCCAGGGCTCGGCGGCAACAAGGTCGAGGGCGACCCCGAACAGCACGAGCCGGACGAGAACGCGGAGGACAAGGGGGATCACGCTTCAGAATCTAGGCGTGGTGCGGGGGTGCGTCGATGCAAACCTCGTCGGAGCGGCCGCGCGGTGCAGGGGAAGGGGACGCACGCGGGGGAGAGTGGGTGCGGAGAAGGAAGGCTGGGAGGGATGGCGGCCTCAGGTCGTTCCCTCGCCCCAGACCACGGGACGGCCCGCGAGGAACTCGAGGAATGGCGTCTCGGGTTCGCTCCGGAACTCCCGCTCCTCGCCGCCCCAGGGGAGCCAGAGCCGCACGGCATGCAGGCCCTGCTGGGGCAGGATCAGGCGCTGGCGCTGGGCTTCCGTCAGCCGTCGCTTCACGAAGTCGAGATAGAACCCCTCGTCCAGCCCATACAGCTTGTCCCCCACCAGCGGGTGTCCGATCGCACCCATGTGGATGCTGATCTGATGCTTCCGGCCGGTGTCGAGATGGATCCGGAGCAGGGAGAAGACCCCCTCGGCGCGCTCGAACCGCCGGACACACCACCAGCGGGTTCGGGCGGGATGGCCATCCGGACGCGGCGTGTCGCGGATCGCGATGAGGCTGGCCTCGTCCTTGCCCAGGGGGAGGTCGACAAGCCCCGAATCGGCCTCGACCGCGCCGTGCACCAGCGCGAGGTACTCCTTGGTCACGAATCCCGTCTGCCAGAGGCGTCGGAGCTCGAGGGCCGCCTCCGCGTTCTTGGCGACCACCATGACGCCGCTGGTCTCGCGGTCGAGCCGATGCACCAGCTGGGGTTCCGACTCGAGTCCCAGATGGAGCCGCAGCCGGCTCACGAGGCTCGAGTACTCGTCCCCCTTGGTCGGATGGCAGACGAGCCCTGCCGGCTTGTGCAGCACGAGGAGGTCGTCGTCTTCGAGCAGGACGGGGAAGAGGTTCAACTCTGGCTCAGGCGTTTGACCGGGGCGTCGAAGTACAGGTCGTGGGCCTCCTGCAGGATCGCCGGGATGCGCTCGGCGAAGGGACTGTTCCGCAGCGCCCCGGCGAGGCGCTGGAAATCGAGCTTCGCGACGTTCTCGCCCGGGAACCAGTGTTCCGCCTGGCCCAGCATGTTGTAGCGGAACTTGGCCCAGTCGGTCAGCTCGAGCGCCTTGGCAAAGGTCCAGATGCGCAGGATCTCCACCAGGTTCACCTCGCCCGGGACGTCGACGTACTCGGGCAGGCCGACCCACCAGCGGCGGCACCAGTCCGACCCGAGCACCGTGTCCATGTGCTCCCGAAGGCGTCGTTCGATCGGTCCCGCCACCTCCGCCGCGCGGTCGTAGTGTGGGAGGATCCCGAGGTGTTCGTCGAAGTCCGACGGCCGGGCCGCACCGAGCGACAGGGTGTGGACCTCGGGCCGGGCGAGACAGTAGAGGTCGTTGAACTGCATCGGCGTGAGCGGGGCGCAGAGGGAGCGCATCCGGGGCAGCTCGAGGTAGAGTTTCCCGCCCTTGTCGTTCGGACTGATGATGAACACCCCCATGTCGCGCTGGGCGGCCTCGGCGATGCAGGGACGGTTCAGGTCGTTGACCAGGTACCAGTGGAGGTTGACGTAGTCGAACTCGTCGCTGCGGATCGTCCTCGAGATGATGTCGGGGGTCGCGTGGGTGCTGAATCCGACATGCCGGATCCGGCCCTCGCGCTGCCATTGGCGGCAGAGCTCCATGCAGCCGCCGCGACGGAGGGTCTGGTCCAACAGCTCCTGGTTGTTGATCCCGTGGAGCGACAGCAGGTCCACATGGTCGAGTTCGAGGAGGCGCATGGAGGTCTCGAACACCTCCTGGAACTCCTTCTGGGTGGCCTTGGGCGGGATCTTGGTCTGGATGATGAGCTTCTCCCGCGGGAATTGCTTGAGCACCGGCGCCAGCTGCATCTCCGAGGAGCCGTATCCGCGGGCGGTCTCGATGTGGTGGATGCCCAGTTCGACCGACCGGTGGATCGTGGCCTCGAGGTTCGCCTGCACCTCGGACTTCACCTCGCTCCAGGGGATGTCGGACCACGACTGCTGATAGCGCATCCCTCCGCAGGAGAAGATGGGCATCTGGAGGTTGGTCCGACCGAAACGACGGTAGCGCATGGACCGGAGTCTGGCGGGGCGGACCCGGGGCTGTCGATCCGGGGTTGCCGGGGACCGCGTGGGAATCAGCGGCGCTGTTCCCGCCAGTCGTCCACCGTCATGAGCCGGGCGGCCTTCCACCCGGCATGGCCGTCGAAGTGCATGAAGTTGGCCCCGGCCCCGTGCCGTTTGGCCGCGACCCGGCGCTCCCCGCTGAGCGTCCTGCCGGAGGCGCCGTAGGGGAGGTGGTTCGGGGACCAGACGTCGTTCAGGTCGTCGCTGCCGATGATGTTGGTCAGCGTGAACACGGGCCGCCAGGGGGCACTCTCGTTGTCGCCCAGGTAGACGGTCTCGGTGGGCTGCTGGACGCGTCCGATGCGGGTCATGCCGGTGATCTCGGTGCCGGTGCGATCGGTGGGACTCGAGAACTGCCAGGCATTGACCACATAGCAGATGACCTGGCGTTTGTTGGGGTAGCTGGGGCAGGTGTAGACCTTGATCCGCCCGTACTGGTCGCGGGCCGCGGCCGTGCCACCCAGGTAGGGGATGAAGGTGACCCACCAGAACGGCTGGTTGCCCCGCGGGATGAAGCCCCGGTAGTCGTCGGCATACAGCAGCGCCCCGAGCCCCATCTGCTTGAGGTTGCTGTAGCAGTTGATCTGGCGGGCCTTCTCCTTCGCCCGGCTGAGGGCGGGCAGGAGCATCCCCGCGAGGATCGCAATGATCGCGATCACCACCAGCAGCTCGATCAGGGTGAAGGCCCTGACCTGGAGACGGATGGATGCGGGGGATCTGATAGAGTCGGGATATCGGTGGAGCGGGGCCGGATCAAGCTCCATCCCTCTGTGGAATCGCCTCTCGTGCGATCTCACGCGATGCCAGGGGAAGCGACTCACACGGACACGAGGTGCGATGGAAAGGCAGTGGGGGGAGGTACGCGGATCGGGGGCTCGGATGGGCCGATGGGCCCCGCCGTTGGCAGGTGCTTCGCCTCGGCGGCGCTGGGTGGGCCGCATTGGCGGGCACTTGGCTCTTGGCGTTTGTCGACTCCGGGGTACGCTCCCGCGCCGGTGAGATCGAGTCCGCAATCCGTGCTGCCGTGGGTGTTTGCCGTGGTCCTGGCCCTGAGCCGTTGGCCGGGGCTTCTTCCGCCCAACTTCAGCGCGGCCTATGCCTTCGTCTTCTGCGCCGGGGCCCTCCTTCCGGGACGGCTCGGATGGGCCCTCCCTCTGGGCGTGATGCTCGTCACCGACCTCGCCCTGAATCTCTACTTCACCCTCGTCGGCGGATGGGCCGTCTTCACACCCTCCAATCTCGGCTCGATGATGCTCAACTAGCGTGCCTTCTCGATCGGC
>CAZZKQ010000401.1:0-3684 GCA_964654875.1 uncultured Verrucomicrobiota bacterium
AAGCTCCGCGATGTGGCGGTCCACCTGAAGAACAGCTTCAAGACCATCATCCTGATCTCCCCACTGCTTGAGATCCCGGCCGAGCTGGAGAAGGAGGTCACCGTCCTCGACTTCCCACTGCCCACCAAGGAGGACCTTTCGGAGCTCCTCGACCGGATCATCGATGACCTCAAGGTGCTCAAGAAGATCGAGCTGGAACTCACTCCGGTGAGCCGCGACCGCCTCATCCAGGCCGCCCTGGGCCTGACGTGGTCGGAAGCCGAGAACGTGTTCGCCAAGATCATTGTCCAGGATGGACGCCTGTCCTCCGAGGATGTCCATGCCGTCTTCGCCGAGAAGCAGCAGATCATCCGCAAGAACGGCCTCCTGGAGTACTACGCGACCGACGACAGCTTCGACAAGGTGGGTGGGCTGGCGGTTCTCAAGGACTGGCTGCGCATGCGGGCCGACGCCTTCACCCCGGAGGCCCAGGCCTTCGGGCTGCCGGCGCCCCGGGGTGTCCTGCTGCTGGGTGTCCAGGGTTGCGGCAAGAGCCTCTGTGCCAAGGCCGTGGCCAACACCTGGCAGATGCCGCTGCTGCGGTTCGACATGGGACGGATGTTCGGAAGCCTCGTCGGTTCCTCCGAGGAGAACGTCCGCAAGGCCATCGCGGTCGCCGAATCCGTCGCGCCCGCCATCCTGTGGGTGGACGAGATCGACAAGGCGTTCGCCGGATCCCAGGGCGGCGGGGCCAGCGACGGCGGCACCACCGCCCGTGTGTTCAGCACCTTCCTCACCTGGCTCAGCGAGAAGACCGCCCCCGTGTTTGTCGTGGCGACCGCCAATGACATCTCCCACCTGCCCGCCGAACTGCTCCGGAAGGGACGGCTCGACGAGATCTTCTTCGTGGATCTTCCGACCGATGAGGAGCGTTTCGAGATCGTGCGGGTCCACATCCAGCGTCGGGGTCGGGATGTCGCCCAGTTCGATCTGAACGCCCTGGTGGCGGCGTCGTGCGGGTTCAGCGGCGCGGAGATCCAGGAGGCGGTCAACAGCGCCCTGTATGAGGCCTTCTACGCCAGGGAGGAACTCGCGACGCGGCATGTCCTGTCGGCGCTGAACCAGACCGTCCCGCTGGCGCGGACGATGGAGGAGCAGATCACCCGTCTCCGGGCCTGGGCCGAGGGACGCGCCCGCAACGCCAGCGTTGCCCGGGCCGCAAGCGTCGAGTCCTCCCGCCGCAAGGTGGAACTCTGAGGGCAGTCGGTGGTTCGGAGGAATGGGGGCAATCTGCTCGGGGCACGGGTCCGATGCCCTGTCGTCCAGGGCTTCCCCCGCCAAATTGTGCGCCGGATTCGACAAAGGGCGGGCAGCATGGAGCCTGGGTTCGGTGTCTGATGGTTCACGACGATTCCTTCACGGAACGAACCCTCAAACCACAACCCATCAGAACCATGATGACCGATCTGCACCACCCGCTGATCAGCGAGCTGCCCGAGTATCGGGACGACATCCATCGGCTCAAGACCGAGGACCATCACTTCCGTCACCTCTTCGACCAGTACCATGAGATCGACAGGGAGGTCGCCCGGATCGAACAGGAGGTCGAGGCGGCGTGCGACGCCCGTCTTGAGGCGCTGAAGATCAGACGTCTCCACCTCAAGGATGACCTCCACGCCATCCTGAAGAAGGCGCGGTAGGACCTTACACGGTGACGCAGAACGGCGAAGGAATGCTGGCAAGGCTGGGCTCCGCCGCGACCTGATCTCAACCCGCTGCACGTGGCGCGCCCGTGAACGGAGGCGGGTCCATTTACGGGTCAGTGGAATCCGTCTGCACCGGTGGATCGATCAAACCCTCGCGGATCCAGATGGGGACGTAGTGGAGGGCGTCCCTGGTTTCAGCTCCCACCTTTCAGCTTCCGGGCTCCCTCCTCGGGAAAGCGGCTCCGGATCATCGCCTTCACCGCGTCCACCTGGGCCGGCGGGACGAGGTCCCGATCGGCCCGACGCTGCAGCGCCTCGAGCAGTTCCATCCAGTCCGACAACGGCGGCTCCTCGAGGGGGGTCCACTCGATGTCGCGTCCGCGCCGCTTCGGGCGCTCAAAGAATTTCCATTCCCCTCCGAAACGATGGGCGAAGACATGACGCGTCTGTCCATCCTCACCGTCCGTCGTCCATCCGATCTCCTGTTTGGCTCCCATGGTTGGATTGTCTCGCGGTTCACTCCGGCAGATCCACGGCTGCCACGGCCATCGCGGCGATGCCCTCCTCACGACCGATGAAACCCAGGCGCTCGTTCGTGGTGGCCTTGATGCCGACCTTCTCGCGGGGGATCCCCAGGGCGGCAGCGAGGTGGTCCTTCATGGCCGAGAGGTGCGGATAGATCTTCGGACGCTCCGCCGCGAGCGAGGCGTCGATGTTCACGATGCGACCGCCCCTCGCCCGGACACGTCGGGCCGCCTCCTCGAGGAAGATCCGGCTCGGGGCGTTCTTCCAGGTCGGATCGGTGTTCGGAAACAGATGCCCGATATCCACCTCACCCACCGCACCCAGCAACGCATCCGTGATCGCATGGATCAGGGCATCCGCATCCGAATGCCCGTCCAGTCCCTTCGTGTGGGGGATCTCCACCCCGCCCAGGACGAGCCTGCGTCCTTCCACGAGGGGATGGACGTCGTAGCCAATGCCGACATGAACCATGGGTGGACGCTATCGACCTCATGGATCGCCGGCAACGCGGCAGGTGGGGCGGACCTCCCTGCGTCCTGGCGACAGGCTCGCCGAGCCGGAGGGGATCTGACAGAGTCCTCCCCATGACAGGAGCGGAGTCCACGGATGCCGGCCTGGATCCCCGGGCCGAGCGACTCCGACGGCTGGGAGTCCGGGAGGAGGACCTTGAGGAGACGTTTGTCCGGTCGGGCGGCCACGGTGGCCAGAATGTCAACAAGGTCGCCACCTGCGTGATGCTCCTGCACCGGCCGACCGGCATCGTGGTGAAATGTCAGGAGACGCGGTATCAGGGACGGAACCGGGAACTCGCTTTGGAGCGGCTTCTCGAGAAGCTGGAAGCCCGCCAGCGGGTCGCCCGGGAGACCCTCCGGGCGGAACGGGAACGCATCCGACGCCAGAAACGGGGTCGCAGCGCCTCAGCCCAACGACGCATCCTGGCCGACAAGGCCCATCGATCCGTCAAGAAGAGCGGCCGTCGGTTCCAGGGTGGGGAAGACTGACGCAGGGTGGTCGCTTGCGAACCCGGCGTCCCAAGGTTACTTCCGCGTCTGCCTATGAACGAAACCTCTGTCCTCCGCGTCGGCCAACCGGTCCCCGACTTCACCCTGGAAACCTATGACCCCGCCTCGGGTCAGTTCGGCCAGCTTTCCTTGGCCGAGCAGAAGGCGGCGGGACGCTGGACCGTGCTGGTGTTCTATCCGGCCGACTTCACCTTCGTCTGCCCGACCGAACTGGCCGACCTGGGTGACAAGTACGAGGCCCTCAAGGCCCTCGGGGCCACTGTGGCCGGCGTGTCCACGGACACCAAATTCGCCCACCTTGCCTGGAGAAACTCAGAGCGGCTGCTGTCCAACGTCCGCTACCCCCTTGCGGCGGACCCGACCGGAACCGTCAGCCGCCTGTTTGGCGTGTATGACCCCGGTTCCGGACTCGCCCTCCGCGGCACCTTCATCATCAACCCGGCCGGCGTCCT
>CAZZKQ010000402.1:0-3655 GCA_964654875.1 uncultured Verrucomicrobiota bacterium
GTTTCCGCGGTCGCCCAGGTCCCGATCCCGCCTCCGGCCAATCCGTGGGCCGCCGCCCAGTTGAACGTCCTCGACAAGGACACCAATGGATTCTTCGTGAACGCCAATCCGGTCTACGTCCGTTCTTTGCAGACCCCGTTCCCGGACATCCGCGTGGCTGCGGATCTCGTGGGGAAGAACGACTTCGATTTCTATCCGAAGGACCTGGCGATGCAGTTCCGGGCGGATGATGCACGCGTGATCGCCGGCGGTGTGCCCCTCGAACAGGTTGAGGACAACCAGCCGATCGGTGGCGTCCGAACCCGGGTTCATGTGACCAAGATTCCCCTCCGAAACGATGAGGGCCGGATCATGGGGTTGAGAGCGATCTGGTACACGCAGCCGATCCTTTCGGCCCGCATGGATGCCCAGGGCCTCGGGGTCTCGTTCCCTGCCGGCTTGGATCCGTTCCATCTCGAGACCGCCTCGGATCTGGGGAAGGGGCCCTGGGTCGAGGTGGCGGTGACGAACGCGCCGGTGGACGGTCGGGTGACGGCCCGGGTTCCAGTGTCGCAGCCCTGCCAATTCTACCGCCTGGAGACGCGTCAGACCGTCACGATCGGGGCCCTGCTGTCGTTGACCGGTGAGTGGTCAACGTTGGGGCGGAACTGTCAGACGGTCATCGCGATGGCGTTGGAATCGGCGAACCTGGCCCAGCGCTCCAGCGGTTCTCCCCTGGTCTTCGAGGCGGATGTCCGTGACACCCGGCTGGTTCCCACCAATGCCCTCGAGGAGCTGAAGGATCTGGCAGCCCGGGGTGTGCGGATTGTGATCGGTCCCCAGTCGAGTTCCGAGGCGGCCGCGATCCGCGAGTTCGCCAATCAGAACGGCATCCTTCTGGTCAGTCCCAGCAGCACGGCCGGTTCCCTCGCGATCGCGGGCGACACGTTGTTCCGGTTCTGTCCGGACGACTCCCAGGAGATCGCGGCCATGGTCGCGCTGATGAAGGAGGACGGGGTTGGTGCGGTGGTGGCGGCATGGCGGGACGATGTGGGCAACCAAGGGCTCCACGACGCCATGGCCCGTCTGTTCCCGTCGGCGGTCCAGCCACCCGGGATCCAGTATGCCTCGGACACGAAGGACTTCACCGCGGTCGTGGCGGACCTCTCCGCCCAGGTGGCTGCTGCGAAGGCGGTCCATCCCAACGACACCGTGGTCTACCTCGCCGCCTTCGATGAGGCTGCGGACCTGTTCGGTGCCGCAGCTCAGGATCCGGTACTGTCGTCGGTCCGTTGGTATGGCAGCGATGGGGTGGCTCTGAGCGAGGCCCTGCGGTCCAATTCCAAGGCCGTGGGCTTCGGCCAGGCGCGCGGTTTCCCATGTCCGATCTACGGCCTCGACGACCGGTATCGATCCGTCTGGCAGCCGGTGGCGAACCGGCTGAAGTCGGTCTGGGGCACCGAGGCGGATGCCTTCACCCTGGCGGCCTACGACGCGGTTCAGATCGCGGTCGGGGCCTATCAGCGGGTGGGGGCGCGTCCCGGGTTTACGGAGCTCAAGATGGCGTTCCTGGCCGAGACCCAGACCTATGCCGGAGGCACGGGTCCGGTGGTCCTCAATGCAGCGGGGGATCGGGCGAGTGGGGCCTTCGATTTCTGGTCCCTGCGGCAGGTGGACGGGCAGGGGGCCTGGTGGCGGTCGGCGGCCTATCAGCCGGGAGACGGTGGGGCCGGGGTGATCGTCCGTTTCCCGTAGGCGCCTGGACCCAAGGGCGGTGGGTGCCGTACACCCGATGCCCCAGAGCCCTGCAGCATCCACCGACCGGGTGTGGGGATTCCTCGGGCAACGATGCCTCGTCTCCGGTCCAAGGGCTCCGCTCTTTACCGGAACGGTGTTTCCTTCCACGATCCTGACATGCCCCGGTTGTCCCTGTCGCCTGCATCGGCGCGGTCCCGTTCCGCGTTCACACTGATCGAGCTGCTCGTCGTGATCGCCATCATCGCGATCCTCGCCGGCATGCTCCTGCCCGGACTCGCACGGGCCAAGGCCAAGGCCAACCAGGTCAAATGCGTCAGCAACCTCAAGCAGGTCATCCTGGCCTTCCAGATGTACGCCGACGATCACACCGACAACTACCCGCTCTGCCGGGACTGGGCCTCCGCCGGGGGCAAGGACGGGACCTACGACGTCTTCACCGCGATGACGAACAAGCCCCTGTATCGGTACCAGGGCACCCCGGAGATCTTCCGGTGTCCGGCCGACAAGGGCGACCTCTTCTATGAGCAGAACTTCGGGAGGAAGTGCACCAACGCCTACGTTCAGTACGGCACCAGCTACCTGATGGAATGGGCGGCGGATTTCGTGAGGGTCAAACGGGTCACGGGCAACGTCGGCGCCTCCCGTGCCGCCTATGATGGGCAGTCGATGAAGTCGTCGGAGATCGCCCTGAGCGCGGCCAACAAGATCGTGATTGCCGACTGGCCCTGGCACCCGAATCGCGGGTTCTCGGACAAGAAAAGCCAGTGGCACAACGTGAAGGGACGCAGCCTCTCGATCATCGCCTACGGAGATGGCCACGCGCAGGCGTTCCAGTTTCCGACGCTGTCGATCAACGACAAGTTCTGGTCGGAGAAGCCGAATCCCTCGTTCACCTGGTGGTGAGGGGAGAACTTCGGCTTGCCATGGCCGACGCCTTCCTCAGGCTCCGCCGCCGTCGGTATGAACTACAAGATTGCCAAACGCGCCGCCGCCCTCTCGCCCTCGCTCACCCTCGCCATCGACTCGAAGGCGAAACAGATGAAGGCCGAGGGCCATGATGTCGTGGGATTCGGGGCCGGAGAGCCCGATTTCGACACCCCCCAGCACATCAAGGATGCCGCGGCCAAGGCCCTCGCCGATGGGTTCACCAAGTACACCCCGAGCTCCGGCATCCCCGAGCTGCGTGAGGCCATCGCCCAGAAGTTCCAGCGTGACAATGGCCTGACCTACAAGGCGTCCCAGATCATCGTCAGCAATGGCGGGAAGCACTCCTGCTACAACGTCATCCTGGCCACCTGCGAGGAGGGAGACGAGGTCATCATCCCATCACCCTACTGGCTGAGCTATCCGGAGATGGTGACCTTGGCGGGTGCCACCCCGGTCATCCTGAAGACGTCCGACCAGACCGAGTTCAAGGTCACCCCGGAGCAGCTCCGGGCGGCCATCACCCCGCGGACCCGGCTCTTCATCCTCAATTCACCGAGCAACCCGACCGGCAGTGTCTACACGCCCGACGAGCTGCGGGTCCTCGCTGACATTTGCGTCGAGCGCGGCGTGCTCATCATGAGCGACGAGATCTACGAGCACCTGCTCTACGATGGAGCGGTCCATCGGTCCGTGGCCTCGTTCAGTCCGAAGCACCAGGAGCACACGATCATCGTCCATGGCTTCGCAAAGGCATGGTCCATGACCGGGTGGCGGCTCGGGTTCCTGGCGGCGCCGGAGCCGATCGCGAAGGCGATCGACGCGGTGCAGTCCCACAGCACCAGCAATCCGTGCTCGTTCGCCCAGAAGGGTGGTGTCGCGGCCCTGACCGGCCCCCAGGACCACCTGCCGAAGTGGCTGGCGGCATACTCCAAGCGCCGGCCGGTCGCATGGCAGCGCCTCAACGCCATGCCCGGGCTCACCCGCGTCAATC
>CAZZKQ010000403.1:0-3652 GCA_964654875.1 uncultured Verrucomicrobiota bacterium
GGGGGGGGGGGGGGGGGGGGGGGGGGGGGGGGGCCCCGGGGGGGGGGGGGGGGGGTGGGGGTTGAGGGGACGGTTCCGACGTGGGAGACCTCCGTGGGGAGGTCGGAGGGAAGGATGGCCTGTCCCTTGGCGACGACCGTGGCTCGCCGCAGGACGTTCTCGAGCTCCCGGACATTCCCGGGCCAGTGGTAGGACTCCAGCAGCGCGAGGGTCTCCGGGCCGATGGACTTCGGCTTGCCGGCGGGATCGGCGAGGCGACGGACGAAGTAGTCGACCCGCAGGCGGATGTCCGTCCGACGGTCGCGGAGGGCCGGCATCTGGATCCGGACGACGTTCAGGCGGTAGAACAGGTCCTCGCGGAACTGCCGTGCCGCCACCGCCTCCTCGAGGGGCTTGTTGGTCGCGGCGATGACCCGGACGTCGACCTGGACGGTCTGGTTCCCGCCGACCCGCTCGAACGTCCCGCTCTGGAGCACCCGGAGGATCTTGGTCTGGGTCGCGAGCGACATGTCGCCGATCTCGTCGAGGAAGATCGTGCCGCCATGGCACTGCTCGAATTTCCCGACGCGCTGGCCGGTGGCGCCGGTGAAGGCGCCCTTCTCATGGCCGAACAGCTCCGACTCGAGGAGGTTCTCGGCGATGGCCGCGCAGTTGATGGCGAGAAAGGGCCGCTGGGACCGCTGGCTGTTGTGGAAGATGGAGCGGGCGACGAGCTCCTTGCCGGTGCCGCTCTCCCCGGTGATCAGCACGGTGGCCTCGGTCGCGGTGACCTGTCCGATCAGCTTGAAGACCGACTGCATGGCCTCGCTGCGGCCGATGATCCCGGACTCGTAGTCCTCGGCCTCGAGCATCGGCTTGGTGGTGACGGCCTTCCGGGACTCCCGCGCAGCCTTCAGTGCCTGGTCCACCAGTTCCTTGAGGCGGGGCACCTCGAACGGCTTCAGCAGATAGTCGTAGGCCCCGATCTTCATGGCCTCGATCGCGGTCTGGGTCGTCCCATAGGCGGTCATGAGGATCACCGGCAGCCGGGGGTCGAGGGCGCGGATCCGTCGGAGGGTCTCAAGCCCGTTGATGCCGGCCATGCGGATGTCGCTGATGACCAGGTCGGGTTTGACCTTCTGGACCAGCTTCACGCCCTCCTCGCCGCTCGAGGCCGTGAACAGTTGGAGATTCGGCGAGTCAAAGATCCGCCGGAAGCTGTATTGGACGTCGGCTTCGTCGTCGATGAGCAGGAGCTTTTCCATGGAGCCCGCTCGGAGCGTATGCCGGGTTCGGCAGGACGTCACTTCCGGTTCCTCGAATTCGATCGGGCTGGCTTTCGGACGGCATTTCCCGTTCGTTGGGCCCAGAAGAACCGCCACTCCATGACCTCGCAGACCATCCAGTTCCTCCAGTCCTGCCGCTCCGACGATGAGATCGACACGGTCCGCCTGGTGGACTGCCTGATCATCGACGCGGTGAAGTCGGGCGCGTCCGACATCCACATCGAGCCCTGGGAGAGCTCGGTCGCCGTCCGGGTCCGACTCAGCGGCGTCCTCAACGAACTGGTCCCCCTGCCGAGCGATCTGCTCCCGAAGATCGTGGGCCGACTGAAGGTCATGGCCAACCTCATCGGACACGAGACGACCCTGCCGCAGGAGGGACGGGCTCCGACCTTCGAGGAGGCGGGGAACGTCGTGCTGCGCATCTCGACCTTCCCGACCATCAGGGGCGAGAAGGTGGTCATCCGGATCTTCGATCCCCGCGGGCGCAGCTTCGACCTCGATGGGCTGGGCATCGAGGACGACACGCTGACGACCTTCAAGGGGCTGCTGTCGAAACCCACAGGACTCATCCTGTTGACGGGACCGACGGGCTCCGGGAAGACGACCGCCATCTACGCCGCGCTGCACCATCTCCTCGAGCGCTCGGGTCCGAGCATCAGCATCGCGACGGTGGAGGATCCGGTGGAGTTCAACCTGCCGATGATCGCCCAGTCGCAGTGCAACCCCGCGCGGGAGTACACCTATCCGGTGGCCCTGCGCTCGCTGATGCGACAGGACCCTCAGGTGATCATGATCGGTGAGATCCGGGATGCCGAGACCGCCAACATCGCCGTGCAGGCCGGCCTCACCGGACACCTGGTGCTGAGCACCATCCACGCGGCCAGCACCCCGGGCGTCTTCGCTCGCATGATCAACATGGGCATCGAGCCGTTCCTGCTCGCGTCGTCGATCGCCGGGGTCCTCGGGACCCGACTGGTCCGACGGAACTGTCCGGTCTGCACCGAGCCCTACACCCCGGAGGAGACCTTGCTGCGCTGGGTGCCGCCGGCCGTCCGGGAGACCGCCCAGTTCCGCAAGGGGATGGGCTGCCCGGCCTGCGCCCATACCGGCTTCAGCGGACGCCTCTCGGTCACCGAGATGCTCACCGTCGGAGAGAACCTCCGTGATGCGGTCCTGGAGCGGCTGCCCACCCGACGGCTCCAGGAGATCGCCGTGGCCGATGGGCTCGAGACGCTCTGGACCAAGGGCCTCCGTCGCGTCGCCGACGGGGAGACCACCCTCGAGGAGATCCTCCGGGTCATTGGGATGGAAGGGTTCTGACCCGTCGGACACGTCGACGGAGTGTCGCAGGATCGGGCGGGGGGTGCCCGTCCGGGCCCCGGGGCACGCATCCCCACATCTGGGGAGTGACCGCCCGTGGTCCCGGGCCTTAGGCTCCGACCTGTCCTGCGGGAGCCGCATGCCGATCTGTCCTCCAACCTCCGATCTGTCCGACCTGCTGAAGAACGTCTTCGGCTACCCGGCATTCCGTCCGCTGCAGCAGGAGATCATCCGGGACTCGCTGCTGGGACGTGACGTCTTCGCGCTGCTGCCCACGGGGGGTGGCAAGTCCCTCTGCTTCCAGCTGCCGGCCCTGGCGCGGCCCGGTCTGACGGTGGTGATCTCGCCGCTGATCGCCCTGATGAAGGACCAGGTCGACGGCCTCCGCGCCAACGGGGTGGCGGCGACCTTCCTGAACTCGACGTTGTCGGATGCCGAGCGTCGGGAGCGGTGGCGTGGGCTGCAGCAGGGGACGTTCAAGCTGCTCTATCTGTCGCCGGAGCGCCTCCTTGGCGGGTCGATGATCGACGCCCTGCGCCGGTGGTCGGTGTCGTGCCTGGCGGTCGACGAGGCCCACTGCATCAGCGAATGGGGACACGACTTCCGGCCGGAGTACCGCCAGCTGAAGGACCTGAGGGCGCATCTCCCCGAGATCCCGTTCATGGCCCTCACGGCGACGGCGACCACCCGGGTGCGGGAGGATATCGTCTCCCAGCTCGGACTCCGGGATCCCGCCACCTATGTCGCCAGCTTCAACCGTCCCAACCTGCTGTATCGGGTCGAACACCGCGACTCCGGCTACCGGCAGGTCCTGGCCTTCATCCGGAAGCGTTCATCCGAGAGCGGGATCGTCTATTGCTGGAGCCGTGCGGGAGCGGATTCGCTGGCCGCGCGGCTGAAGGACGACGGCATCCGGGCCGCCCCCTACCACGCCGGCATGGAGCGGGAGGAGCGGTCGCGGGTCCAGGACTCGTTCCTGCCAGACGACATCCGGGTGGTGTGTGCGACGATCGCTTTCGGCATGGGCATCAACAAGCCGAACGTCCGGTATGTGGTCCACCACGACC
>CAZZKQ010000404.1:0-3650 GCA_964654875.1 uncultured Verrucomicrobiota bacterium
CAGTTCCCACCGGGATCCGATCAGGCTCAGGAGGACCACGGCGGGGATGGACGGGGATGGGAGGCCATTATTCGAACCGGACGTGGAGGGATGGCTCGTGGCTTGATCTCGAGATTACCGGATCCAATCTCGTCCCCGATGAAAGCCATACCTGTCAGCAAACTGGGGATTACTGGCCGGGCTCTCATGAGGTCCCTGCAAACCGACGAGCGAATCGTGATCACCCACTGCGGCAAGCCCATCGCCTGTCTGACTCGCCTGGAGGCGAACTGCCCGATTCCTGTCGACTGGTCGCAAAGTCCCACAGTCCAGCGCGACCGCTCCCCAATGCACTTCATGTCCGCGGAGGAATCACTTGAGTTGGTCCACACCGCCGCCAGCCGCTGGTGACCCGTACCGTCCCGTCTGCATCCACCGCCTCCCCACCCCACCGCGGGCTTGGTCATTCTCCGCAGGCCGCCTACGATCGGACCGCCATGCTCGCCCGGAGAGTGATCCCCTGCCTCGATGTCCATGACGGACACGTCACCCGCGGAGTCCAGTTCGGACGTGCCGAATCGGGAGGACTCCGGAATGTTGGCGACCCTGTCGAGCTCGCCGTCCGCTACAACAAACAGGGGGCCGACGAGATGGTGTTCTTCGACATCACCGCGAGCGCCCATGGGCGCAGCACGATGGTCGATGTGATCGAGCGGACCGCGGACCGCTGCTTCATGCCGCTGACCGTCGGAGGGGGGATCCGGACCGTGGAGGACATGGGGACGATGCTTCTGGCCGGGGCCGACAAGGTGAGCATCAATTCCTCCGCCCTGCAGAACCCGGACCTCATCCGGGCGGGGGCCGAGAAGTTCGGCAGCCAGTGCATCGTGGTCTCGATCGACGCCAAGCAGGTCCAGCCCGGCCGCTGGGAAGTCTTTGCCCGTGGAGGACGCCAGGCCACGGGTCGTGAGGCCATCGCCTGGGCCGCCGAAGCGGTCCAGCTGGGTGCCGGCGAAATCGTCCTCAACTCCATCGATGCCGACGGCACCCGGAAGGGATTCGATCTCGAGATCACCCGTCGCGTGAGTGAGGCGGTCGGGGTGCCGGTCGTGGCCAGCGGCGGAGCCGGAACGCTCCAGCACATGGCCGAGGTCCTCCTCGCAGGCCGGGCCGATGCCGTACTCGCCGCCAGCATCTTCCACTTCGGCGAGTACACTGTCGGACAGGTGAAGGACCATCTCCACGCACAGGGCATCCCGGTCCGGCGGGTGGTGCAGGCGAGTTGAGCCTTGGATGCTGAAAGCGGAGAGACGATGCACACGTGGACCCAGTCGCTGTGGTTGCCCATCCTGATGTTGGTGGCGAGCAACCTGTTCATGACCGTCGCCTGGTACGGTCACCTGAAGTTCAAGTCATCCCCGCTCTGGATCGTGATCCTCGCGAGCTGGGGCATCGCATTCTTCGAGTACGTCATCCAGGTGCCCGCCAACCGTTGGGGCCACCACCGGCTGACCCCCTACCAGCTCAAGATCGTCCAGGAAGCCATCACCCTCACCGTGTTCATGGGATTCGCGTTCTTCTACTTCCAATCCCGTCCGCAATGGAATCACATCGCCGCCTTCGCCTGCCTCGTGGGCGCGGTGGTCTTCGGATTCCTCCCCTCACGCTGAGCACGCCCCATATCGACCGCCCCCCACATGAGCCTCTACGACCAGCTGAAATGGACCGCCGATGGACTGATCCCCGCGATCGTCCAGGATCACCGGGACGGACGGGTTCTGATGATGGCCTGGATGAACCGGGCCTCGCTCGAGAAGACCCTGTCCACCGGCAAGACGTGGTTCTGGAGCCGGTCGCGTCAGAAGTTCTGGATGAAGGGTGAGTCGAGCGGAAACGTGCAGGTGGTCCGCAACGTCGCCTTCGACTGCGACGGCGACGCCCTGCTGATCCAGGTCGAGCAGACCGGACCGGCCTGTCATGAGGGGTTCCGGAGCTGTTTCTTCCGGACGGTGGGCGAGGCCGGTGGGGCCTGGACCACGACCGAGGAGCGTCTGGAGACCCCGGAGAATCTCTACGGGAAGAAATCCCAGTAGAAATCGTCTCGCCGGGAGTCCGGCACTTCCCGGAATGCTCTCGCTGGACGACTTCCTCCGCCCCGGATCCCCACTGTGGTGGGTCTTCCTGGCAATGCTGGCGATGGCGCGCGGCCTCGACCTGTTGTCCACCTACATCGCCACTCCGAATCTGAGGCTCGAAGGCAATCCGGTCGCCCGGTGGCTCGGCTGGCGGGGGGGACTGACCACCAATCTCATCCTGGTCCTGCTGTTCGCGAGCTGGCCACTGCTGGCGATCTCGCTCACCACCACCAGCCTCCTCGTGGCGGCGCGAAACCTGCAGTCCGCCTGGGTCATGCGTGCGCTGGGAGAGGTCCGGTATCGAGTCTGGATGTCCGACCGCTTCGCAGAGGCGCCTCGCGGCCTGCCACTCCTGTGTTTCCTCGGTGAAGCGGTGTTGTTCGGCTGCGTCGGCCTCGGTCTGATGGCCTTCTCCGAGGAACGACTCATCCCGTTCGCCGTCGGAATGGGCGTCTGCGGCTACGGAGTGGCCGTTGCCGTATTCACATCCCTGTCCCTGTGGCGGGCCACCCACTGACGCCGGAACTCCCCAAACCATGCACCGGCACCTTCTCCTCACGGCCGGTCCGATCGATGAGATCGGATTGATCCGGTCCCGCACGGCCTCCACCGCCTGCGGTGCCGTGCTGGTGTTCAACGGGATCGTCCGGGGCGAGGAGGCGGGCACCGCGATCGCCGGACTGGACTATGAGGCCTTCCAGCAGATGGCGATCCACCAGTTCGAACGCCTCTTCGACGCGGTCGAGTCGCGGTGGCCCCAGGTGGACTCCGTGCGCCTCATCCATAGGACCGGACTGGTTGCCGCGGGCGAGACCAGCCTCTGGCTGGAGATCCGATCCCCCCACCGCGCCGAGGCTTTCGCCGCCGGCCAGTGGTTGATCGACGAGATGAAGCGGGTCGTGCCGATCTGGAAGCGGCCCATGCAGGAGACCGACCGACCGCCACAGCCCTGATCGTGCCGGGGACGTCGAGCCCGTCGAGGTCCCCCGCCCCGTTCCGCTACCGGAATCCGACCGGCGCCGACCCGTGCGCTGCGGAGTCGAGACAGGCGTCGAGCAGACGCTGGGCATTAAGGGCCCGCTGCGGCCAGTGCGTGTTGAGCTTCCCTGACCGGACCTGTTCCGCAAAGTGCCGGAAGAGATTCGTCTCCTGGGCCGTCGGATGGTTGTTCGCATGTTCCGACACGATCTCGAGCCGGCGGTGCGACTCCATGTCGAACTGGGTGCCCTTCACATGGAACTGGGCCTGGTCGATCTCGAACGATGATTCGGCACCGAAGACGGGCAGGACGAAGTCGGACACACGCAGGTTGCCCTTCGTGCCGCTGATGCTGGCCCACTGCTGGTGCTCGGTGATGAACGAGCAGTAGAACGAGGCCGATACACCGTTCTCGTAGAGGAGTTCCGCCGAGAACTCCGATGGGATCACGTCGGCGCTCTGGACGTGGCTGAAGTGGGAGAGGCGGCGTCCGATGACCGTGTGCGGGAGGCGTCCCTGGAGCGCCTCGAGCGCGAAGGTGATGCAATACCAGCCGAG
>CAZZKQ010000405.1:0-3649 GCA_964654875.1 uncultured Verrucomicrobiota bacterium
GCCGGAACCGGGTGGCTTCCGAAGCCCTGGCCGGATCGGCCCCACATCCGGCCGGATGGTCGGGATCCTCGAGCAGATGTCCCCGCACTGGAAACCGTCGCACCAGTGCCCGAAGAGCCTCCATGTCCCGGGACCAGGTCCAGCCCGTCGAATATTCCATCGGCTCGAACTGCACCTTGTAGAGCGCCCGTTCGTCGTAGCAGGTCCCCAGGTGCAGGTATCCAAACCCCGCCTGGGAAAAATGCGCCACC
This sequence comes from uncultured Verrucomicrobiota bacterium, assembly GCA_964654875.1. Taxonomy (GTDB): domain Bacteria; phylum Verrucomicrobiota; class Verrucomicrobiia; order Limisphaerales; family UBA9464; genus UBA9464. The sequence goes on from CAZZKQ010000405.1 coordinate 252, forward strand.
GCCCGGGTCATCATCTGCATCCCGGAGATCCCCGCCGCGTCGTCCAGGGTGTGGAACGCGAAGTAGTAGTAGGCCAGCCGTGGGGCCTCGAGGTGCATGAGGACGGTGCCGACCTCCCGACCCGATCCTGCATCGAGGAACTCCAGGAGATGGGTCACCACGGGGGCCGCCATCAGCCGGTCGAGTCGCTCCCCGGGCATGACTCCTTCCCCGAATCGGACGCGTGCGAACTCCAGCCACTGCGACCGTCGCTCCGGCCGGTAGTCGTCGTCGGTACGCGGCACCAGCCGACAGGTCCAGCGATCCGCCTTGCGCAGGATCCGACGGTTCTCCGTGTTCGGGATCCATCCCGGGAGCGGCACCCGGAGCTGTCGACACAGGTAGAACCGGTCGAGCGCGACGGACGACGGCAGGAATCCCGCCTCGAAGAAATCGGCCGGCGTCTCCCCCGGCTCCGGGAATCCCCAGACCGCGTACGGGAACGTGTAGCGCCCGTAGTCGGGCGTCGCCTCGGAGAAGACCAGTCTCACGTCGTGCCCCCCCGGTACACCCGCGGCAGCCGGCTCCGCCAGCCGGTCAGGATGTCATAGCTCACACTCCGCTTGAGCGCCGCCACGTCGTGTGCGGTGATCTCCTCGGAACCCTGACGCCCCATCAGCACCGCCTCCTCCCCCAGCCGGACCTCCGGAAGCTCGGTGACGTCCACCGTCACGGCGTCCATCGACACCCCACCCACGATCGGCACCCGTCGGCCCTGGATCAGGGCGACGCCCTCGTTGCGGACCCGCGGGAACCCGTCGCCATAGCCCAGGGGCAGCACCGCGATCCGACGGGACGTCTCGGCACGATACCGCATCCCATAGCCGACTGTGTCGCCGGGCTCGAGCCATTGGAGGCCCGTGATCCGGGCCTTCACCGACATCACCGGCCTCAGCCCCTCGAGACGACGGCAGACGGACGAGGGATAGACCCCCAGCGGCAGGATGCCGATCCGCACCATGTCGTGGTGCGCCTCCGGCAGGTCGAGGCACCCCCCGCTGTTGCAGGTGTGGAGACGCGTCGGATGGATCCCGTGGTTCCGGAGCGCGGCCACCGTGTCCTCGAAGCGTGCCAGCTGGAGCCGGGCGAAGGTCTTGTCGAGCTCGTCGCTCTGGGCGAAGTGGGTCAGTGCGCCGGCAACCTGAAGGTGGCGCAGGCCCGCGAGCACCGGGGCCCATTCCGACACCGTCCTCCACGGCAGCCCGAACCGGTTCATGCCGGAGTTCACCTTCAGATGGACCGGAACCCGGGCCCCCGAGCGCTCCGTGAACGCATCGAGGGCACAGGCGATGTCGATCGATCCAACACAGACCTCCAGGCGGTGTCGGACCAGCCACTCGAACTCGTCCGGGGTCCGCTCCCCGAGCAGCAGGATCGGCGCGGTGATGCCCGCCTCCCGGAGTCGCGCCGCCTCACCGACCGTGAACGTCGCGAACGCCTCCACCCCGTTCGCCACGGCAAGCCGCGCCACCGTCACCGATCCCGTCCCATAGGCCTCGTCCTTGACCACCTGCATCACCCGCACCCGGTCGGGGAGGTCGGCACGGATCGTCCGGAGATTCGACGCCAACGCATCGAGATCCACCTCGACCCATGCGGGCCGGACGTGGTGGGAACATTGGGATGGAGTCGAAGGGGTCATGCTTCGCCCGGGGGCCAGAGCGAACGGCCGACATCGGTCCGGTGGTACGAACCGAGCGATCGCAGCCTGCGGATGTTGTCGTAGGCGAGTCCGATCGCCCCCTCGAGGGTCGAGGCCAGCGCCGAGACATCGCAGAGACGATGGCCGGTGGTCTCGATGCCCCCCTCGGGAGCGGAGGCCACCTCGTTCCACCAGAGGTCGCAGGTGGGGGTGCCCTCGACCCTCACCGGGACCCGTGGGCCCACCAGCTGGGTGAACGGATAGCCGTAGCCGGCCAGGGTCAGGCAACACCCGAAACGGAGGGAGTCGCGCCACCGGGGATGCAGGGGTTCGTTCCGGGCACAGGCCCGGAGCACCTCCGTGGGGTTCTCGAGCAGACGCAGGATCATGGGCCCGCTCGTCACCCCGAGGCGCACGTTGTACTCGAGCACATGCCAGCGGTCCTGGTGCCGCATCGCAGTGACCTGGACCGGTCCGTGGAATCCCACCTCACGGAACCAGGGGCGAAGCGGTTCGAGGAGTTCCCGGACCAGACCGTAGCGGTCGTCAGGATCCCGCTCGACGAGTCCTCCCAGCGGCGCACCCGCCACGACTCCGAGATTGCCGTCGAAGGCGCGCTTGTATTCCTGGTTGGTGACGAGTGGGTGGATCTCGCCCGCACTGACCAGGGCGATGTGACCCGCCTCCCGCCTTCCCAGGTACTCCTGCAGGAAGATGCCCTCGGAATCATCGAGTCGGGGGATCCACGACAGCGTGTCCTCGGGGGTCTCGCAGACGATCGTGTGGATGGGACTCGTCGGGGAACAGAGCGGGTTCTTGAGGACGAACGGCCGGTGTGTCGACCGGACCCACCGGATCGCCTCCTCCCGGCTCTGCGCAAACCGGGATCCCGGGAACGGGATGCCGAACCGACCACACAGCGCCCGGGCGAAGTCCCGTTCCCGCTCGAGCCGCAGCCCTTCGCCGGTCGGACACAGCAGCGGAAGACCGGAAGCGAGGAACGACTCCGTCCAGGGCCGCAGGGCCCATTCGATCGACATCGGCACAAGAACGTCGGGCCGCTGCTCGCGCATCCACCCGACCGGATCGGGAAGGTCCGCCGCCGATCGACAGTCCGCCTCGAGTCTCGGGCCGTAGTGGCCGTAGTCGCGGGTCAGGTATCCCTGCACCGCCGCGCCATCCTCCCGAAGGATCCTCAGGCAGCCCTGGGTGAAGGCGCCGATCCCCAGGACCATGGCTCGGGTGGATGTGGTGTCGGACATCGATCTTCTGTGGCCGCGCAGCCTAGGAATCAGCCGTCACGGGTAAAGCAGTTTGGTGAGACGAGTTGGATCGGAGACTTGAGGGATGGCCTCGTCGACGGCGTCCTGAAGGGTGTCCCACCGACCGCATCCCCCCGCCCCGCCTCACCGTTCCGCGACACCCCGGACGGGATGCCGTCCCCCGCCCCCGCGGCCACCGCCGGATTCGTCGCCGGATCCGGTGCGACGGCGCACGGCCTCGCGCAGGATCCACTCGACCTGCCCGTTGACACTCCGCAGCTCGTCGGCGGCCCAGCGCTCCAGATCGCGCCAGAGCTTCGGGTCGACCCGCAGCAGGAAGGACTTCCTCGACTCCATGCCCGTCAGGGTCAGTGGTGGAGCGTGCCGGTGTTGACCACGGGCTGGACCTCGGTCTCGCCGCACAGGACCACCAGGAGATTGCTCACCATCGCCGC
>CAZZKQ010000406.1:0-3639 GCA_964654875.1 uncultured Verrucomicrobiota bacterium
CTGCCGTGTGCGGCTGGCCGTGACCCGCGACCATTCGTGCCCGTTCCACTGCCATTCCGACTGGTCCCGGTCGCTCACGCAAAGCAGGCGGAGACGGACCACCTCGTCGGCGAGCTCGAACACAAACCGAGGCCGCGCCGGATGGGAGATGCACAGCTGGCTCCAGTCCGCCTCATGGAGCGCGGTCGCACCGCCGGCGGGCGTCGAGGTCTCAGGCAACCCGGTCTTCGACGGTCCCCCTCCCTTCGCCGGGCGGGTCTGGGACTTCCGGAGCTCGGTGAGCAGCCTGTGGGAGAGCTTCTTGACCGGAAGGACCGGGCGCTGTGCCCAAGGACCCAGGAGACTGACCGGCGGCGCGTTCCTGAGGATGTAGACCTCGCTGTCCACCAGCACGAGGACGGGTTGGCCGACAAAGAACTGGCACCCGGCAAGGGGACGGACGGAGCCATCAGGGAGAGCCAGGAGATGGGTGAAGCTCAGGTCGCCGTCGATGGTGTCGAGGTGGGGCTTGAGCTCCGCGATCTGTCCATGGAACTCCAGGCTGGTGGCGCGTCCAGTGAGCTCCAGGCGGGTCCCATGGCCCCAGGTGGCCAACCAGGTCAGGAGGTCGGCGCCCTCGAGCACGAGCGGCTCACCCTCCTTGGCACGATGCGACCAGTTGTCGTGGAGCCAGTCGATGACGGCCCAGTCATCCGCCGGGAACAGCTCCGCCTCGTGGGCGGCCCGGGTGCGCAGCTCGCAGAGGTCCGACAAGAACCGTTCCTTCTCACCGGACCTCGAGCGGAACAGCAGGAACTTGACGACCAGCTGCCACTGATTGGCGTCGTCCCGGACGCGTCGGGTCTCGCACAGGACACGCAGGGCGGCCTTGGGCGCATCGAGATGGGTGTGGGTGGCGGGCAGGAGCCAATTCTCGAGCTCCTGGACAAACTGCATCTCCTTCTCCGACTGCTCGACCTCCTGGAAGCGCTCGAAATTGGCATGGGGAAGCAGTTCGGTCGGCAGTGAACGATTGGCCCGGAGGAACAGCATCGCCACCTCCTCGAGGCGCCCCTTTCCCGCGGCGCCCTGGATTCTTGACCACCAGTCGGTCGCACCGAAGTCACCCCGCCGCAACGCGAGCTTCTCGAGGTAGTCGTCGAACAGCAGGTAGGCCCGCTGCGGATCGCCGCAGGATCCCAGCAGCTTCAACACCGCTTCACGCTCAGCAACCTTCTCCCGGGAGTCCGCCAGTTCCCGACGCAGATCCGCGAAGGATCCATAGGTCGTGTTGAGGACGCGATGGTGGGCGTCGTACTTGGTGCTGGCGGCGGTCGGCCGGCTGGCAGGACGGGTCGTTCGGGAACCTCTAGGCATGCGATGTCGGAAAGGCGACGGATGTAATACTGAATCTTCTCTCCGTTGCCCCCGATGACGGTCAACAAGGAAGTGGACGAAAATTGGTCTCGACACGGGCACGCCCCACCGGGACGCCGGGGCTGGCATGCGGCACGCGACGCACGCGGTGAATCCCTCCACCGGAGAGGTCTCCGGACCGGGATTTGATTGCCACGGTACGGCATCAATTTAGGCTCGCTCCATCAATACGATGACGCCACCGCCGCCGTCGCGGAACGACGGGATCTGGCTTGCATTCGCCCTCGTGGTGGCGCTGCTGACGATCACGTTCCAGATGGGGAGCCTGCCCCTGATCCAGCCCGACGAGGGCCGGAACGCGGAGGTTGCGCGGGAGATGAAGGAGAGTGGTGCCTGGCTGGTGCCGACCCACAATGGGCAGGTGTACCTCGACAAGCCCGCCTTCTACTTCAAGGCCGTCGCCCTCTCGCTGGCCGCACTCGGCGACACTGAATTCGCAGCGCGTCTGCCCTCGGTCCTCTTCGCCTTCGGAACACTCTGGATTTCCTGGCTCTTCGCACGAGGCCGCCTCGGCCCGAGAGCCGCGGCGATCTCGGTGCTGGTCACCGCCACGACCCCTCTGTTCGTCATCCATGCGCGTACGATCATCTTCGACGTCGCGCTCACCCTGTTCGTCTGCGGTTCCGTCCTGTCCGGACACCTCGCGGAGGCCTCGCAACGGGGTCCGCGCAGAGGCTGGCACCTCGTGGCGGCGATCGCCGCGGGCCTGGGAACACTGGTCAAGGGACCGGTGGGCTTTGCCGTGCCGGCCCTCGTTCTCATCGTCCACCACCTCGTCGAGGGACGCCCCCGCGCCATCCTCCGGATGCTCCACCCGATGAATGCCGCCGCCTTCGTGGCGGTCGTCCTGCCGTGGTTCGTGGGCGTCTCGATCGCACAGCCCGATTTCCCCCACTACGGGCTGGTGGAGGAGACCTTCAACCGGTTCACAACGGCGAAGTTCCACCGGACCCAGCCCTTCTACTTCTACGTCTGGGTCGTCCCTGCAACCTTCCTCCCTTGGAGCCTGATGCTACCCGGGGCGGTCCTCCTGATGCTCCGACGCCAGAGATCCCTCGGCCCCATGACCCGGTTCGCGATCGTCTGGATCCTTGTGGTGGTGGGATTCTTCTCGTTGTCGAAGTCCAAACTGCCCGGGTACGTCATGAGCATTGCCGTGCCGTGGGGCTGGCTGATCGGCCGCATCATCGACCGGGCCATCGCCGACCCGTCCGGTCCCGAACGACGCATCGTCCGGACCGGAACCCTGGCGCTGGCATCGATCACGCTGGTCGCGACCCTTGCCCTCGGCGTTTTCGGGGAACCGATCCTGCGGACGATCCGGACCAATCCCGACATCGACCCGGGTCGGATCCAGGCCGTCTGGCTGCCCCTCCTTGGCGTGACCGGCCTCGTGGGATTCATCGCGAGCCTGGGTTGGTGGATGCGAAGGCCGGCCTGGTCGGCCATCGCCTTCGCCGCGTTTCCGATGTTGGCGATCACGATGGGATCGGACGTGCTGATGGCGGTCTACGACAGCCGGTCGGCACGGAGGATGTCCATGACCATGCCCCGACTCCCGGACGATACGGAAATCGTCTTCTACCAATGCATGCCCGTCGGGCTTCCCTTCTACCTCCGAAAGACAGGCACCCTGGTGACCCGGGACGGCGGGGAACTCGCGAGCAACTATGTGAAGTACAGCCTGGCGCAGCGGCCGGAGCGCCCGCCTGGAATCGTCGATGTGGACCGGTTCACCAGCTGGTTCAACGAGGTGAAGACTCCCGTCTATGTGGTCGTGCAGCGTCATGACGAACCGTGGCTGAAGGAACTGGCTGCCCGCCGTGGTGCGATGCTCCAGGAATTCTATCAGGGTTATCACGGGGCCCTGATCCTGCCGAAGGAGACCCTCTGAGATGTGCGGGATCTGTGGAATCCTCGGCTTCGGGGCCGCGGCGGAATCCGTCCGATTCCAGGACCGGGTGGACACGATGCTGGAGGCACTGCGGCACCGGGGGCCGAACGCCGTCGGCTCGGCGGCGTCAGGGCCGGTCGTGCTCGGAGCGACCCGTCTGGCCGTGCGCGGGATCGACCACCCCAGCCAGCCCTCGATCGACACGGACTCCGGCGTCGTCGTCGTCTGCAATGGCGAGATCGACAACCACAGGGAGCTTCGAGCCTGGCTGGAGGCCCGGGGACGGGCCGTCCCACCGGGAAGCGACGTCGAGGTCCTGCCCGGGCTGT
>CAZZKQ010000407.1:0-3633 GCA_964654875.1 uncultured Verrucomicrobiota bacterium
CGATGTCTCCCATCTGACGCGTCTGACCTTCTATCAGGTGGCGGACTACCTCGTCCTCGACTCCATCTCGCTGCGGAACCTCGAGATCCTGGAGCCTCTGCATGCCGATGGCTCGCGGAACACGACGCTGTTCGGGGCGCTGAATCGGTCGGTGACGCCGATGGGCGCGCGCCGGCTGCGGGATTGGCTGACCCAGCCCTTGGCCTCGGTGGACTCGATCCGGTGCCGCCAGGAGGCGGTTTCTTCGTTTCTGGATCATCCGGGTGGACTCGAGGCGTTCCGGGCGAGGTTGCGCGAGGTCCGGGATCTGGAGAGGACGCTCGCCCGGCTGAGTCTGGGCTCCGGCAACGCCCGCGACCTCGTGGTGCTGCGGCTCGGGCTGCACCAGCTGCCGGATCTGCGCCAGACCCTGGCCCGCATCCCGGGCCTCAGGCCTCGATCCGAATGCGGGGAGCCCTCGCTCCTGGAACAACTCCACGCCGGATTGGTCGAGCAGCCGGCGCTGATCGAGCTGCTGGAACGCGCGATCGTCGACGAACCACCGCTTGCGGTGAAGGAGGGGGGGCTGATCCGGGACGGCTTCAGCGAGGAGCTCGACGGGATCCGGTCGGCATCCCGAGGTGGCAAGGACTGGATCGCGAAGCTCCAGCAGGACGAGGCGGCCCGGACGGGGATTTCCTCGCTGAAGGTGGGGTTCAACTCCGTCTTCGGCTATTTCATCGAGGTCACCAAGGCGAACCTCTCCAAGGTGCCTCCGGAGTACATCCGCAAGCAGACCGTTGCCAATGGGGAGCGCTTCATCACTCCTGAGCTCAAGGCGATGGAGTCGAAGATCCTCGGGGCCGAGGAACGGGCGACCAAGCTGGAGTACGAGCTCTTCCTCCGTGTCCGTGAGGAGGTCCTGGGTCAGCTCAAGGAGATCCAGGGCACGGCCGCGGCCCTGGCGCAGCTCGATGTGCTGTCGACCTTCGCCGAGACGGCGCGCCTGCACCGACACGTCTGTCCGGAGGTCGGGGACTCGGGGGTTCTGGAGATTCGGGAGGGTCGGCATCCCGTGTTGGAGCAGACGCTTTCCGACGGGCGGTTCGTGCCGAACGACGTCCGGTTGGACGTGGAGCGGGAGCAGATCGGGCTGATCACGGGTCCGAACATGGCCGGCAAGAGCACCTACATCCGGCAGGTGGCGCTCATTGTCCTGTTGGCCCACACGGGTGCATTCGTCCCGGCGACGTCGGCCCGGATCGACCTGGTCGACCGCATCTTCACCCGAATCGGTGCAAGCGACGACCTGGCCCGGGGCCAGAGCACGTTCATGGTGGAGATGAGCGAGACGGCCAACATCCTGAACAACGCAACGCGTCGGAGTCTGGTGATCCTCGATGAGATCGGCCGGGGCACGAGCACCTTCGATGGTCTGAGCCTGGCGTGGAGCATCGTGGAGCATCTGCATCATCAGGTGGGTGCGAAGACGCTCTTCGCGACCCACTACCATGAGCTGACCGAGCTGGGCAGCCATCCGGATGCGCCCGAGGAGCCCGGGGCCCGCGATGGAGCCCGGCTGGCTCGGGTCCGGAACCACCATGTGGCGGTCCGGGAGTGGAACGACCAGCTGGTGTTCCTGCGGAAGGTCCAGCCAGGGGCGACCGACAAGAGCCACGGCATCCAGGTGGCCCGGCTGGCCGGGGTGCCCCAGCCGGTGATTGCCCGGGCAAAGGTGATCCTGCGTGTCCTCGAGGAGGCCGAACTGAATCTCCAGCAGGTGTTGCCGGGAGCGGGTGAGGATGCGGCAGGGGCCGCCCCGGAGGAACGTCCCCGACGGAACCGATCGGATCGGGACCGGCTTCGCACGCTCCATCCTCCCCCGCAGCTGGATCTGTTCTCAGCGTGACAGGTGCCGATGGCCGGCCTTCCCATGGATCATCCCGACTCCCCATGCCCGGAAACGCATCCGACCGATGGTCTGGTGACTGCGGCCTATGCGTCGTCGATCCGGGACCGGCTCAGGGCCCTGGGCATCCCGGAGACATACGGGGTCGACAGGCGACTGACCCTCCAGGCGGAGGCCGATGTGCTGGAGGCGGCCCGGGTGTTGGCCGACGGACGCCGGATCGAGCTGCAGCCGGATGTCGCGGCCGCATGGCGCGCGATGGTGGCGGCTGCCGGGGAGGAGGGCATCACGCTGTTGCTGATCTCGGGTTTCCGTTCCGTCCAACGGCAGCAGGAGATCCTGGAGCGAAAGCGGGCAGCGGGGGAGACGATCCAGTCGATCCTCCGGGTCAACGCCGCTCCGGGATACAGCGAGCACCACACCGGACGGGCGGTGGATATTGGGACACCCGGATGTCCGCCACTCGAGGAACGATTCGAGGAAACCCCGGCCTACGGCTGGCTCAGCCGTCATGCGGGGCGTTTTGGATTCTCCCTCAGCTACCCGAGGGGCAACCCCAACGGCATCGTCTACGAGCCGTGGCACTGGTTGCACCGGGTCGGTGATCCGGGCTGAACCGCGTCCGGGAACCGTCAGACGTTCTTCGGGGTGGGATGGGTCCAGGGCGACCGATACGGTCTCGCAAGGAGCCGGTTGGCCTCGTTGTCTCCGACCACCCTCTGGGCCTTCTCATCCCAGGTGAGGGTTCTGCCGAGCTGCAGGGCGAGGTTGCCGAGGATGCAGGAGGCGGACGAGATGTGGCCCTGCTCGATGTCGGCGACCGGCTTCCCGCGGGTCTGGCGGCATTCGAGCAGGTTGCGCATGTGCCCCCGGATCGCTGGTGCGCAGTGCTTCTCGAGATCCTTCTCGGACTTGTCCTCCGGATACTCCTCGAGCTCCATGCCGACATCCTTGTGGACCGGACTGCCTCCACCGAGGGGCTGGTAGTCATAGCTGAAGACGCTGGCCTTCAGCGTTCCCTTGTCGCCGTAGAAGGTGGCGCTCCACGGATACTTGGGATCCGGGTCGGAACCCCAGGTGCGGTGGGTCCAGACGACCTGGAGATCCCCATAATCATAGGTGACCTCCTGGGTATCGGTGATGTTCGCGCGCGCAGCCTTGTCGACCAGGATGCCCCCGGACGAGCTGATCCGCTTCGGCCAGCCCAGATCCATCATCCAACGGGTCATGTCGAGCATGTGGACGCACATGTCACCCACGATGCCATTGCCGTACTCCATGAAGGCGCGCCATCCCCGGGGATGGACGATCCTGTTGTAGGGCCGCATCGGGGCCGGGCCGGTCCACATCTCGTAGTCGAGGTACTCCGGGGGGGCGGTATCCGGAGCCTGGGCGAGGGTGTCGCGGTTCCGCATGTGCCAGTAGCAGCAGATGTTGACCCGGGCGATCCTGCCGAGTGCGCCGGACTGGATGTAGCGCTCGCGGGCCTCGATGAGGTGTGGGGTGCTGCGACGCTGGGTGCCGATCTGGACGACCCGTCCGTATTTGCGGGCGGCGGCGAGCATGGCCTGGCTCTCGACCACATCGACGCCGGTGGGCTTCTGGCAGTAGATGTCGGCGCCTGCTTGCATTGCGGCTCAGCGGGCCTGCGAGGCGCTCATCCTCGTTGCTGTCGGCGGTGCAGATGGACGGCGTGGGCACCGGCGCGCTAGAAGCGGCTCGCAAGTACAAGGAGGCGGACTTCC
>CAZZKQ010000408.1:0-3631 GCA_964654875.1 uncultured Verrucomicrobiota bacterium
GCGAATCCCAGTTCTCCCCGGGCCACACGGAGATCCCTGCGTGTTTCCAACAGCTGAACGACGAGGAACGCCATGGGCAGGGCCAGCAGAATGCCCATCACGATCGCACCCGTAAGAGTCGACACGGAGGAGGAGGGAACAGCTGAGGCCTCAGCCCCTGCGACCGACACCTGGCCTAGTAGCACCCACCCTCCGACCCAGATGGTTCCCAGGGATGTCTCTCCCTGCCGCAAGCAATGTCGGCCTCGGCCTTGAGACACCCGAGGTGGGCTGGAGTCGCCGCCCGGGATGACCCGGGACACCGGATTCATCCAGGATGTCCCGGTCGAATCTCCCGAAGGCATGGGGCCAGATCGTGACGGTCTTGTCGGATCCAACGATCCGATCCACTGAGGGTTGGAGGCGCTCACCGGTTCTCAAGACGAGGAATCCGACTGGTTTCTTACGAACCCAGATCGGGGCAGGGCCCCGAATTCCTCCTCAGAGATGCAGCGGGATCTGATCGATTCTCGGCTCCGACACGGCCGGATCCATGGACGGACCCGACGCGGACCTGGAACCGTCCTTCCACCCTCCCAGACGGTACCGGAGATAGTCCCGGGACACCCCCAGCAGGCGGGCGGCGGCGGAGACGTTCCCGTGGGTCTGGGCGAGTGCGTGGCGGATCAGGCGCAGGATCGCCTCCTCCAGCGAGAATCCCTGGTTCGGGAATCGGAACAGGGGATTGAACCAATCGCCTGACATCGTGCCAGAGATCGGCACGGGCAGATTCGAAGGCCGGGTCTCCGCAGGACCGGCCGGACTCGCCCCCATCAACTGGTCGAGGTTCAGGGATTCTCCGTCCTCGAACACCAGCGCCCGTTCCAGTTCGTGAGCGAGTTCCCGGACGTTGCCCGGCCATCCATAGGCGAGAACCCGACGCCGGCCCGTCTCCGAAAGCGAACGGGTGGGAAGCCGATGACGTCGCGAGAGCCGGGCGAGGAGTGCCTCGGCGAGGCTCAGCACGTCATCTCCCCGATCTCTCAGCGGGGGAAGGAGAATGCGGTAGAGGTCGAGCCGATGATACAGGTCCTCCCGGAACCGGCCCTCGCGCACGAGTTCCCTGAGATCCCGGTTCGCGGCGGCGATGACCCGGACATCCACCGGGATGTCACGGTTGCCGCCAAGACGTCGCACCTTGTGATCCTCGAGTGCGGTCAGCAGTTTTGCCTGGAGGGGAAGGCTGAGCGAGGCGAGCTCATCCAGGAACAAGGTCCCACCGTTGGCGGCCTCGAAGAGTCCCATCCGCGCACTCCGGGCATCGGTGAACGCCCCCCGCTCATGTCCGAACAGCTCCGACTCGGCCAATCCGTCCGGGATGGCAGCACAGTTGGCCTCGACCAACGGGCCGCCGGACCGCGGACCCTGTCCGTGGATCCAGCGCGCGACCGTGGTCTTGCCAGTGCCGGTCTCCCCCTGGATGACCACCGGTGGAAGGTGGGCTCCATGGGTGTGGAGGCGCTGATCCGCAACGAGAATGCGCTGCAGCTGGGTCTCGAGGGACGCCAGCGAACCGCCAAAGAAGAAGGAGGACTCCGGGGAATCCCGGCGCCGGTGTTCCGTGATGCGGGCGGCCTGTTTGTGCTGGCGAGCACGGGTCATCACCAAGGCCAGGGCCTCGGGTTCGAACGGTTTGGTCAGATAGTCGAGCGCCCCCAGCTTCATCGCCTCGACCGCTCCCGCGACCCCGCTGTCCCCGGTCATCACGACGGTCCCGGTGTTCGATCCCAGTACGCCCTCGCGGAGCAGGTCGATTCCCCGTCCGTCGGGCAGGTTCACGTCGATCAGGACGAAGTCGAAGCTCAGGTCCTGCGCCATCTGCCGGGCTCCCCGGATGGAGTCGGCACCGGAGACATCGGCACCGAGGCGTTCGAGTGAGGATGCGATGTGGCGGCGCAGCAGGGGTTCATCCTCCACCACCAAAATGCTCAGACCGGACAGAACGGGAGTCGCCATGGGACGCCCATCATGGAGGACGATTCCCGACCCAACAAATCTGGTTGAGCGCGGCGAACCAAAGGCACCGGGCCAGATGCATAAAGAAAAACGGCGGCCCCGGATGGGGCCGCCGTTGTGGAATCGAACGATTTCCCAGAGGTCAGTGCGCCCCGGAACCTTCGATCGTGACCGGTTTGTAGCCGCCGATCGCCTTGAAGTAGAGCATCAGCAACAGGTAGATGACCGCCATGGTGGCCGGGATCACGGAGTCGGCCTGCAGGGTCTTGCGGGCTCCCAGGACATCGGCCTCGACGACCGCCTTCTGCTCGGCGCTGCGCTTGGCTTCCTCGACCTTCTTCGCCGCCTCGAGCTTCTGTCCATCGATGCCGCTGACCTTGTCGAAGAACAGCCACTTGCTGGGCGTGCCCGCCTTGTACTCAGCGAAGGCTGCCGGGTTCTTCTGGAGCTCCTCACCGGCGAAGCGGTCCTTGGCGTAGCCGAGGCCGGGTGAGCCAACGAGGCCGGCCGACATCATGCCGAGGCCACCCATGATCGAGATGGCGACCGCACCACAGCGCGGGAAGCGGTCGGAGGCGACAGCCAGCATCGTGGGCCAGAAGAACGTCTTGCCGATGGCATAGACGGTGAGAGCCAGGAGGGCTCCCTCGAAGGACTTCACGCCGCTGACCAGCCAGAGGCCGACGCAGGCGAAGATGGAGCAGACAAACAGGATGCCGACCGGCTTGAGCCCCAGCTTGTGCTCGATGAAGTGCCCGCAGAACCGCAGGGCGAACATGAGCGCCGAGGTGAAGATGAAGAGCCAGGTGGCCTGTTTCGGGCTGAGGATCGCGCCCTCGATGTTCTGGATCCAGCCGTCGGTCCCGAGTTCCACCGCACCGACCAGGGCGTGGGTGATGAACAGGACGAGCAGCAGGGGGGCACCGATCGACCAGCGGCTCGTGCCGCTGAAGGCGAGGAACACGATGCCACCGACGACGATGCAGATGTTCTTGTAGCTGTCGCCCGTGAAGAACACCTCGTTGCCGGTGAAGCCGGCCAGCAGGGGTCCGAGACCATCCTTGAAGAACAGGAAGACGAACAGGCCGACGACCGCCGAGCCCAGGATGCCGACGTCCTTGAGCATCTCGCCGAGGCTCAAGCCCTTGGCCGAAGCTTCGGACTTCGGGAACTTCTGGCCCATGAACATGAGGCCGTAGACCACCGAGGGGATCAGGAAGCAGCCCAGCTGGACCTTCCAGCTCATGTCGCCAAGCAGGTCATGGATCAGACCGCCGAGCACCATGCCCGCGGGCCAGGAGGCGTGGAGGATGTTGAGATAGTGGGTCCGGTTCTTCGGGAATAACGTGGCCACCAGCGGGTTGGCCACGGCCTCAAGGGTTCCGTTGGCCACCGCAAAGAGGAAGGTGCCGGTCCACAGGATCGTGAACGCCGTCCCGGTCGCCATGCCCTTGGTCGCTCCGAAGGCCACCAGCGCCGACACGACATGGAACAGGAAGGCCGCAGCCACCAGTTTCCCATAGCCCACCTTGTCCACGATGATGCCGCCGATGATGATGCCGAAGCAGAAGCCGGTGAATCCAGCGCCGTTGATCAGACCGGTCTGAAGGTTCGTGAAATTGAAGTCACTCACCCA
>CAZZKQ010000409.1:0-3630 GCA_964654875.1 uncultured Verrucomicrobiota bacterium
ATCCGGCCGTTGTTCTTCGTCGCGTAGACCCAACCATCCGGGCCACTCAGATCGCCACCCCAGGTCGGATGGGCGCAGTAGTCCCGGTTGTCGGTGGCGTAGATCTGGTTCGCCATGACGATCTGGCGGACGTTGTTCAGATCGATCGTCAACTGCGCCCGATCCTTCGCCCGCCCCAACGCAGGAAGGAGAATCCCGGCGAGGATCGCGATGATGGCGATGACCACGAGCAATTCGATTAGAGTGAACGCTAACGCAATGGCTTTTGTCCGGGTTTTCATGGCGTATTGACCCAAAATTGCGCGGCAGAGAAAAACCTCCATGGCAACTTCCGCAACCGGCTTGGGGAGGTGTTTCGACAGGCTCTGCGGTCATCTTGAGGACATCAAGCCCCGTTTCGGAGGCCGACTCATGGCGTCACGGCGGATGGGCCGGGACTGTTGGTCTTGCACCGGCACCGGATCAGGGGCGGATAGATCGGCGCCCATTCTGTTGATGGAAAGCGGGTTGCGCTGATTCCGGAGGCCGCGTGATCCCCCTCGGGATTTTCCCTAGCCGACCGCAGCATCGCCCGGCTTTTTCCAAGGTGGAAACCGCTGCAACGACGCGAGGTTTTCCCAGAAGAATCCCATGGCACCGCTCGTGCTCTCCGGCAGTGTTGCTGTTCCACCTGTTGAAGGCTTCGTCGACAACGCGTTGGCTGCTGTTTTGGGTCTCGTTGTTCGAGGCCTGGATCGGCCTGGCCTCGCCACAGCCACGGCGTGCACCGGAGACGGTGCCGACCCCCTCAGGTCTGGCCCACCGCACACGGATCGTCGCGCGCTACTCCGCTCAACCACGGGAACGAGACCGAGGTGCCCGCCTGAGAACGCTGGGGCTCCGGGAACTGAAGCGATTCTCAAGGATGACCAACCTGGTTGTCCTCGATGAGGAA
Source organism: uncultured Verrucomicrobiota bacterium (assembly GCA_964654875.1). GTDB lineage: Bacteria > Verrucomicrobiota > Verrucomicrobiia > Limisphaerales > UBA9464 > UBA9464. The sequence goes on from CAZZKQ010000409.1 coordinate 935, forward strand.
TCCCCGGTGGATCCCCAGTCGCAAACGACTCCCGAGCAGCGCCGCAAACACCTTCTCTCCCGGATCCAGCAGCTCGAGGGGACCGGGCTCTTCGACTACGTCGAGCCGGACTACCTTCACGTCGCCGATGCGGTGCCGAACGACAGCGCCTTTGCCAGTGGAACCCTGTGGGGGCTCCGCAACCAGGGGCAGGGTGGAGGTCTTTCCGGAGCCGACATCGATGCGGTCCGGGCATGGGACATCACAACCGGATCCACCGACGTGATCGTGGCGGTGATCGACACGGGCATCCGCTACACCCACCAGGACCTGAGTGCCCAGATGTGGCAGAACCCGGGCGAATCCGGGGTCCTCGCCTCCGACGGCATCGACAATGATGGCAACGGATATGTCGACGACGTCTACGGGATCAACGCCATCACCGGTTCAGGCAATCCCATGGATGACAACGGCCATGGCACCCACTGTGCCGGGACGATCGGCGCGGCAGCGAACGGTTCAGGTCCGCACGTCGGTGTCGCGTGGAACGTGCGTCTCATGGGCCTAAAGTTCATGGATGCCGGAGGATCCGGTTTCACGAGCGACGCCATCGAGTGCATCAACTTCGCCGTCGCAAAAGGCGCCCGGGTGCTGAGCTGCAGCTGGGGCGGAGGCGGGTACGAGACGGCACTGAAGGACGCCATCACCCGCGCACGGAACCAGGGCGTGCTCTTCGTGGCCGCGGCCGGCAACGAATCCGCGAACTCGGATACCATACCCCACTACCCCTCGGGTTACGACGTGGACAATGTGATCTCCGTGGCGGCACTGGATCGTTCCGACAACCTCGCAGGCTTCTCCAACTACGGATCCCTGAACGTCGACCTCGGGGCCCCGGGAGTCGATATCTACTCGACCTACCACTCCGCAAACGACGCCTATGCGACCAGCAGCGGCACCAGCATGGCCACGCCCCATGTGGCCGGTGTGGCCGCCCTCGTCATCGCACGGTTCCCAGGAATCTCCATCTTCGACCTTCGCCAGCGCCTCCTCGCCACCACCGTTCCCGTCTCCTCGCTGAATGGCCGCTCGACGACCGGAGGTCGCGTCAACGCCTACAACGCACTCACGGCCAGCCCGGACGGCACACTTGAGCTCTCGGTTTCATCAGGCGGCTCCCTCATCGCAGGCCAACCCGTCACATTGGTCGTCCAGGTCACGGACCTGACGGCGATCGGCAATGCCACTGTCACGGGTTCGGCCACAGGGCTTCCATCGATCACCTTCCGCAACGATGGAGTCTCTCCCGACACGACCGCCAACGATCACCTGTACCATGCTTCGATGACGGTCCCGAGCGACAGGGATCAGCTCGTGCTCACGATCCAGGCGTCGGCCCCATCCAAGACAAGCCAGACCCTCACGCGATCCCTTCCAATCGCGCGCCCGGCGGCCAACGACAACTTCAGCTCGGCCACCGACCTGACAGGCAATGTCATCCAAGCGACGGGAAACAATCAGGTCGCCACCAAGGAATCCGGCGAACCCAACCATGCCGCGAACAATGTCGGCGGCAAATCCGTCTGGTGGAAATGGACCGCACCCTCTTCGGGAACGGCGACCATCAACACCCGCGGAAGCGCTTTCGATACGATGCTCGGTGTCTACACCGGAAGCGCAGTCAACAGCCTGACACCCATCGCGAACAACGACGATGAAAGCTACCCAGCCTTCATCACCAGCCGGGTCCAATTCACCGCGAATGGCGGGACCACCTACCGGATCGCTGTGGACGGATACAACAGCGGCTCAGGAGCAGACAGCGGAGCGATCACGCTGAACATCACCGCGCCTCCCTCCAACGACAGTTTTGCCAACCGCTCCACCGTCACAGGAAATTCATGGCAACAGACGGGTTCCAATCTCCACGCCACGAAGGAGGCCGGGGAACCGAATCATGCCAACAATCCAGGCGGCCAATCGGTCTGGTGGACCTGGACGGCACCCGCCAACGGTCCAGTGGTGTTGCACACCTCGGGAAGCGCCTTCGACACCCTCCTCGCCGTCTACACCGGATCCGCGGCGAATAGCCTGAGCACGGTCGCCAGCAACGACGACGCGCCCTCGGGAACAACCAGCCGGTTGTCATTCACCGCCGTGGCAGGCACCCCCTACCAGATTGCCGTGGATGGTAAAAACGCCGGCGGCTCCATAGGCAGCGGTTCGATCACAGTGTCCCTTTCCCAGAGCAGCTCCCCGGTTCTCACACCGGTTTCCAACCTCACCACGGACGAAGGGCAGTTGCTGGACCTGACGCTTACGGCCACCGACGCGGACACCGCGACACAGGACCTCACATTCTCTCTGGTCTCCGGACCCTCAGGGATGTCGGTGACGGGATCCGGACGCCTGACATGGTTGCCTTCGGAGGCCCAGGGACCGGGCAGCTACCCCGTCACGGTCGCGGTTTCGGACGGCATCTCCTCGGGAACAGGTTCGTTCACAGTCACGGTTCGTGAGGTCAACACCAGCCCAGTGCTGGCGGCCATCAACAACCAAACTGTCGAGGAAGGCTCGACCCTCTCCCTCACCCTATCGGCCTCCGATTCCGACCTCCCAGCCCAGACCCTCACCTTCTCTCTGACTTCCGGCCCGACCGGTATGGCGGTCACCTCAGCCGGTGTTCTCACCTGGACTCCCACCGAGGCCCAAGGACC
>CAZZKQ010000410.1:0-3603 GCA_964654875.1 uncultured Verrucomicrobiota bacterium
GCGAGGAGTTCCTGAAGTCGATCGGCAAACAGCCGCGGTGATTGGGTGGAGGGGGGACGCCGAAGGCGGGTTGAGGGTTGAGAGTTGAGAGCTGAGAGTTCGGGTCCGGACAAGGGAGGCGAGGCCTCCAGACGGACGCCGAAGGCATCCACGGGTGGGTGACGCAGTGGCCTGCATCACGGGGCGCGGGAGCGCCCTCCGGTAGCAACTGTCTTTTGTGAATCGTCGTTAGGCGTAGAGGAGGCAGATCGTTGGCGGAGTGATGATGGCCCTGGGGGACTCTGTCCCCCAAGCCCCCTGGGATTTTTCGCATTGGGATCGATCCCGCAGGGTTGCCGGCCCGGGTGGCTGAGTCGCCACCCGGACCTGCGGTATTCGAGCCCGAACCGGCGCTCAGGTTGCATCCCTGCAGAGCCCTATCCTCCGGACGGACGCCCTGCTGCCTATCGGTTACAGGGAAGCTCTCCAAGCCGGCTTTTGGCCTGGAATCCAGGGTGGCTTGCCCTTGCTGTCACTGCCCACCTAGGTCACGAGCTTGAGTTTGGGGTTCTTGAGGATCTGGTTGGCCAGTTCGACCAGTCGCCTCATGAGGGCGGTGAGGGCGACCTTGGGTGGTTTTCCTGCCTGGCGGAGGTGCTTGTATGCCGGGCTAAGGATGGGGTTGTGCCGGGAAGCAACCAAGGCGGCCATGTAGAGAGCGCGACGGGCCAGGGGGCGTCCGTGAGCGATGTGCCGTTTGCCCCGCATTGGGCCGCTGTCGTGATTGTAGGGAGCCAGACCTGCCAGTGCAGCCGCCTGTCCGCGATCGAGGGTGCCCAATTCGGGCAAGGCAGCCAGGAGGATCCAGGAGGTTCGTTGGGCGATGCCTTGGATGGAACTCAGACGTTTCACCCGAGAAGCGATGGAGAGGCTGCCTTGCTGCAGTGTGGCCAGTTCTCTTTCGATGCGCTCGATGTGGCGTTTGAGGGAGTTGAGAAGGCGTTTGGCCTCCTTGATCACAAAGGGATCGTGATGATGTTCGAGGCGATTCTGTTCCTGGCCGATCAAGCTGATGAGCTCCTGACGCCGTGTAACCAACTGGGTCAATCGTTGTTGGTCCGCTGATTTTGCGGGAGTCGGAGGTGGGTTGAGCAGGCGGCCGTACGATGCCAAGACCAAGGCATCAATACGGTCGGTCTTGGCAAGGATGCCTTTGGCACGGGCGAAATCGCGGACCTTTCTTGGGTTCACCAGACTGACTGTGAACCTGCTCTCAAAGAGTACGTTGAGGAGTTGGTGTTCATATCCCCCGGTGGCCTCACAGACAATGTGGAGAGATCCGGGAAGGGCATTGAGATGAGCCAGTAGGCGTTGATGACCTTTTGAATCGTTGGTGAATGAATGGGTTTTGCTTCCTTGGAGTGGGCTGAGTTCGAGGGTGAGTTTGGCGATATCCAGCCCGAGGTAGGTGACCGCTGTGTTCATGGGATTGCTCTGCCTTGTGATGCGAGCTGACGGGGATAGAGTCACCGCCGCTCTGGCAACTGTTCGAGTTAAGCCACGGAGAGCGGTGCCGGTTCACGCTACCGACGGACTCATGGTCCAAGGGACGCGACGAACTCGGCACCGCTGCCCTTCTGGGGCGGCCGCCCCAGAAGGGCCCTTGCCGGGCAGTGCACCTGCCCGAACCAACAAGGTGGAACCACAATAACCCCATTTCCGAGATACAAGGGATGACCTCCGTGTCGTCCCCATCTTCGCCGCGAGGCGTGAGCGATCCGGTCAGCCTTGCCGGGATCCCATGACGCTGCAGACGACCCCGTTTCCCTTCACGGGTATGCCATGCGCAGCGGGTTCCGATGGGGCCGTGGTGGAGCACAGCCCTGTCCGCATCGCCTCCGCATCACCGGCTGGGTGATTCCCCCATCTCCGTGGACTGGCTCAACCTGTCTGCCGATCCCTCCAGCGCCCCAGCGGCATGGACTGCAGGCCAAGCCCGGCCAGCCTCCGGTTGAACTCCCGGACCTCGGCCGGACCCTGGTGTGCCGCCCCGGCCCCGAGGACCGCATGTCGGATGCCGTCCCGGATGTAGCGGTCGAGGGACCGCATCTGACCCCGCACGGCCTCGTTCTGGTGCGTTCCCAGGAAGAAGCCGGGCCAGCCCCGGTGGACGTCGAAGACATGACGGATCATGCCCTCGATCCGCCTTGACCTGAAGCCCATGGAGATGTTCGCGAGGATCACCATCTCCTTCATCCGGCATTCCAAGGCCTCCGTGTCACCGAGGCCCGGTCTTTGCCGTCGTGCAGCCCGCCGGATCAGGTCCTGGATCCGACACTTGAACCGTTCGATGCTCCGGTCGCGGATCCGGATCCCGATCGAGTCCCCGGCCGTCGAGAAATGGAAGCCCAGGTAGTCGAAGTCCCGGTCGAAGCCCCCTGCGTCGCCGATCCCCGGGTCGAGGCAGGCCCAGGCCTCCTTGCCGGCGCCGCTGTTGAGCCGCAGCGAGTTCTCTGCGAGCAGGGAGTGGATGGTCGACTGGTTGGCCTCGAGTCTCTCTCGGGACGAGGCCATCACGAGGATGTCGTCGACATAGCGGAGGTACCGGATCCGATGTTTCCCGATGGATTTGTCGATCCCGTCGAGAAAGATGTTGGACAGGATCCCGGAGACGGCGGAGCCATGCAGGATGCCGCGTCCAGGCGGGTGGGACCCCTCGAACGTCCGCATCGCACGGGTCGCGGCATCGAGGTAGCGTCCGAGGAGAAAGTGGACCACCGGATTCCCGACCCGCTCGCCGACCTTGGCCATCAGCGTGGAATGGGGGATCGAGTCGAAGAACTTCCGGATGTCCCCCCGATAGATCCAGGGGTTCTCCGGGATCCATCGCATCACGTTGCGCAGCGCCAGCCGTGCCGTGATGTGGTTCTCCATGCCGGCCCTCTCCGCCACGATCCGCTGGATGTCGCAACGGCCCAGCCGCTCCGGGCATCTCCGGCACGGGAGCGGGAGGGATTCCGCCGTGGACTCGGGTTCCGCCCCGCCCTTGGCACGCCGACGCGAGAGCCTGCGCCGGAACGCGTAGGAGCAGTCTGAGAAATGGGGGTCGAAGGCCTCCGTCAACTGTCGCTCGATCCATCCCAGGATCACCCGATCCCTGAGCCCATGCTGGAAGATCGGCCGGTACTGGCCCCGCAGCGCCTTCGGCATCTGTGCGACGTTCCCGGGTCCACGGACCGGATGCAGGCCTGGATTCTTGCCCTTGGCGAAGAGGTCCGGTGGGTCGAACGAGAGATCCCCGTCCTTCAGCGGGTTGATGATCCGTCCCACGACGGCCCTGCAGAAGGCCTCGGCGCTGGCGAGATCGCGGGTCTTGGCGGACACCAGGCGTCGGCCGGAGGGTGGGGCGAGGGCAGTTTCTGTCGGATCGATTCCGACAACGGGACGGGAATCGTGGGACAGGGCGAGCGCCGCCTGGCAGCGGGAGCCGGCCATCCGGTCGCGGGTCCCGGCGACCGGGTCGCCGCTAGGGTGGCGGCGCCCCTCGAGGATCCCCTTCTGGAGGATGCGGTGCAGCTCGGCGAACAGATCCCTCCGGAGTCCGGCGATCTCGTCGGTGTTCAG
>CAZZKQ010000411.1:0-3603 GCA_964654875.1 uncultured Verrucomicrobiota bacterium
TGTAGAGATCGGGTGAGACCTGGTTGGACCAGAACCAGTTGAGGTCCTTCCAGGCCCGCCCCGGATCACCGAGCAGCAGCCATTGGTGGGCTTCCTTGGCGAGCAGGGTCGGATTCCCGGGTCGGGTCCTCGGGAGATCGTTCGGGGTCCGTCCTGCGGTCCTTGCCGACAGGAGCAGCGTCTGAAGCGTCTTCGGATCCTCCGCGATCCAGCCTGGATGGGGCCCCAGGGCTGCGGCCCATGGTTCCGGATCGACCCGCTTGGCGGCCGACTGGTTCCACGCCAGCTGCAGCACGTCGGCGATGCCGCCGATGCGACCGGCTTCGGTCCGTCGATTGAGGCGCGAGTAGAAGGCCAGGGCGGCGCGCAGGCCTGCGTGGGCCGTCGCGTTCACGTACAACACCGGCCTCTGCCGGCCGACCCGGCCCTGGACGAGACCCGCCTGGGCCGGGTCGGCGACGACGGAGGCTTCCTCCCGGGTCAGGCGACGGGCTGCCAGGGGGCCCGTCCATGGGGACCTCACGGTCTCGGTGGTCTGGAGAAGCCCCTCGATCACCCGGACCTTGCGGTCGACATGGGGCAGGAGCCCTTGGTCGAAGGCCTTGTTCCGCGCGATGGCGGCGACCTCGAGGATGGCCCAGAGGGACAGGCCTGGACCATCGGCCTCGGCGCCCATCTCCCCGAGGAAGTCCTCCCTGGCCAGGGTTCCGCAGAGCTGCTGGCTCACGGCGACCTGACCGGCTCTCGCGAGGGCGACGGCGATGGACGCGGATTCGCGCATCCGGCTGACCGGATGGTGGTTCGGATCCACGGGTCTCGAATTCGTGCCGACCAGGCCCATCAACATCTGGGCGACCTGGGCCTTCAGGCAGTCGGCAAATCGGTCGTCCGGGGTCTCGACGGTGACCCCGGGCAGGATGCCCCGCCAGGCGAGGGGGTTGGGGGTCGGCGGCTTCCGGTCCTCGATGACGAGCGTCGTCTCGCGTCCGAACACGAGGACGATGCGGCCCCAGCCGTTCGTCTGGTCCAGACCGGTCGACGGGGTCGTGCTCCGGATGATGCGCGGTCCGAGTCCGAACTGGCTGGAGGTGATCTCACCGACCGCGAGGTTGGTGGGATTCTGGTACCCGATTCGGATCTCGCGGGGCGTGTCGGCGGCGACCAGATCCCAGCGGTCGTTGATGCGGACGGCGCGTCCGTCCCAGACGGCATTGGTGACTGGGCCGCCGGCAGGTCCAAGCGAGCGGATCGCCACGACGACGTGGGGATGGCGTCGGCTGGAGAGGTCGAGCCGCCAGTGTCGGCCGTCGGGCATCGACCACAGGGCGGAGTAGTCCTGGGTCTCGATCCGCACCCCCGGCACCGTGGCTGTGAGGGGCCAGGTCCACGACTGCTTCATCTCGGCGAGTGGGACGAAGTCGCTCGCAACCTCGACCTCTCCGTCGTCGTTCTCCGCAAGCAGCTGGATGCCGAAGGTGCCAAAGCCCGGGCTGAAGCTGCCTCCGGGTTCGAGGTACGCCTTCCCGTCCTCCGGCGAACCCGGGATGCCGAGGAGGACATGTCCGTAGCCCCGGGGCCAGATCCCGCTGGGGCGGGCGTCCATCGCCTCGAGGACGACCTGTCGTTCGCTGGCCGAGGCACCTGCTGCGATGCACAACAGCAGAATCAGGAACCGGGTCGTCCAGGCCGGCGGAATCGTGAGTCCGCCTCGGAAATGCCATCCCGGGGCGCCTTCGCCGTGGGATCTCCGGGGGCGATTCATCTCGTGGGGCTCCGGATGGAGGGAAATCCTCCCTAGACCAGCGCCGCGAGTTTCTTGTCGGCTGAGAGGCGACGGACCAGTTCCTTGATCTTCTGGGCCTCGGACTTCGCGGCGACGAGCGTGGCGTCATCGGTCAGCACGATGATGCTGTCCTTGACCCCCACCAGGGTGATCGGCCTCCGGCGCTGGGTCCGGCCGTCGTAGACCACGTTGCGGGCGGAATCGACATGGATGAGCTGTCCGACCGCCGCGTTGCCGGCGTCGTCCTGCTTCACATGCCGTGCAAGGGCAGGCCACGCACCGAGATCGTCCCAGTCGAAGGAGCCGTCGGCCACGACGACGTTCTGGGCCTTCTCCATGAGGGCGTAGTCGACGCTGATCTTCCGGATCTCCGGATATTCCCTGGCCAGGATCCGGGCCAGGGGTTTCTGCCCCTTGACGGCGGCCTGGAACCAGCGGTGACAGGCGGCGTTGAGATCGGGTTGGTGCTTCTCGAGGGCGTTGGTGACGGTGACGAACGACCAGACGAACATGCCGGCGTTCCAGCGGTAGCTGCCGGAGTTGACGTACTCGATGGCCTTCTCGAGTGCGGGCTTCTCGACGAACTGCTCGGCCTTGTGGAAGCGGGTCTTGTACCGCTTGGCCCCTGCGGGCGCGGGCAGCGCCGCGGCGTCGTGACGGATGTACCCATATCCGGTCTCGGGTCCGGTCGGCCGGATGCCGATCGTGACGATCACCTGGCCCCTCGAGGCGAGATCCAGACTGTCGGTCAGGACCTGCTGGAACTTCTTCTCGTCGGGGATCACATGGTCGGCTGGCAGCACCGCCATGGTCGCGGTGGTGGAACGGGCACCGACGATGGCGGCCCCGAGGGTGATGGCCGCGCAGGTGTCGCGTCCGACGGGTTCGGCGACGACGTTCTCGGCCGGAAGCTCGGGGAGCTGTTTCCGGACGGCGGCGGCCTGCACCGCGTTGGTGATGACGAGGATGTTCTGTCGTGGGACCAGCGGACGGACGCGGTCGACGGCCTGCTGGAGGAAGGAGCGTTTCCCGAGGAGGGTGATCAGCTGCTTGGGGGTGGCTTCGCGGCTGACGGGCCAGAAGCGTTCACCGCGGCCGCCGGCCATGATGATGACGTAGTGGTCCTGGGATCCGGAGGGGGTGCGCTTGCGGGAGGAGCTCATGACGTGATGGCGTTGGAGAGGGAGGCGACGAAGCCGGAGACCTCCGGGACCAGTCCCGGGGAGCGGCCGAGGGTGGCGATGCGGTGCACCACGGCACTGCCGACCACGATGGCCTCGGCATGCTGGGCCACGGCGCGGGCCTGCTCGGGGTTGGAGATGCCGAAGCCCACGGCGATCGGGAGCGGACTATGACGGCGGATCGTCGCCGTCATGGATCCGATGGTGTCGCTCACCTTCGACTGCATGCCGGTGACGCCTTCGCGGCTGACGTAGTAGATGAACCCGCGGGCCCGTGGGGCGATGACCGCAATCCGATCCTCCGGGGTGGTCGGGGCCACGAGGTAGATGGGACAGAGGCCGGATTCCGTCATCAGGGCCTCGTAGTTCTCGGACTCCTCCGGGGGGAGGTCGAGGACCAGGAGTCCGTCGACGCCCGCCTCTGCGGCCGACCGGATGAACTCCCGGAGTCCGACCCGGTGGAGGAGGTTGAAATAGATGTAGAGGACGATCGGGATCTGCGACTCGGTCCGGATCGCCTTCACGGTGTCCAGGACCCGCGGCGGCGTGGTGCCGCTCTCGAGACCCCGTTGGGCGGCGAGCTGGTTCACGAGACCGTCGGCCAGCGGATCACTGAAGGGAACCCCCAGCTCGAGGACA
>CAZZKQ010000412.1:0-3576 GCA_964654875.1 uncultured Verrucomicrobiota bacterium
TCCCTGGAATCCCTCACCGGCCAGCTCGTCGAGAATTTTCATCGCCTCTTTGGTCCCCTACGGATTCCTCCACGTCTCCAGGTCGGCCTGTGAATCCCCGGCCTTCGTGGTCGCGGCGTGCCCGGCCCAGGATGCGTCGCAAGGCATGACACGGGGTTGCGTGGTCGCGTCGGGTCGGGTTTCTTTGCCGCCCGCTGTGAACAAGCCCGCTGTCGTCCGAAAGATCGTCGCCACGCTTCAACGCGAGCTTGCGACCTATATCCGTGCCGCCCGTGCCGCGCACGACGAGGCCACGCACGAACAGAACAAGCCCGAGAACAAGTACGACACCCGCGGACTCGAGGCATCGTACCTCGCCCGCGGACAATCCCGCCAGGTGGCCGAGCTCGAGCTCGCGATCACCCAGATCGAGGCCCTGTCGACCAGCCCCTGGCCCGAGGGCACTGCGATCGGGCCCGGGGCGTTGGTGGAGGTCGTCGAGGGCCGGGAACACGCCTGGTACTACGTCGCACCGAGAGCCGGGGGCACCGAGATCAACCACCAGCAGCACGAAATCCTTGTGCTCACCCCGCAGTCGCCGCTGGGACAGCAGCTGGTCGGACGACGGAAGGGCGACGAGATCGTGGTCGACCTGGGGCGTGGGGCCACCCGACGTCTGCGGGTGGCGACGGTGGGGTGAGCCCCCATCCCCGGGGCTGACTCACCACAGGACGTCCTGATCCTCCGTCACGCCTGGCACATCGGTGAGGGTCAGGACCCGTCCATCCGCGGTACGGATTGTTCCATTGAACAATCCTGCGACCTGGATGAAGCGGCTGTTCACAAGACCCAGGTTCCGGTTCTCGCTGTGGGATCCCTTTGGGGTGAACCGCAGCTGGATCCGGCCGTCCGCGGTGGTGACCTCCCAGGGATCCATGTAGTTCTGTCGATTGAACGTGAAGGTGGGTTTCACCAGCGTCGACAGCTCGTTCCCAACCCAGAGCGCATTGTCCCCGGTCAGACCGTCGGGAACGATGCCTCCCGTGAGGTTCAATCCGATCGGGGTGCCGTCGTCTGCGGTGCCATTCAGGAACGCCCAGTTCCACACCGTGTGGCCGGGCAGGATGCCCTGGGTGTAGTCGAAGCCCCCCCGGAACCCCTCCGCGAGATCCCATTCGCGGGAACCGAGCTTCATGGATCCCGTCACAGGCAGGAGGTTCCGCTTCACGGTCGCATTGATGTCCCCGGGAGGCGTGGGCACCAGAGAGGAGACCGGCAGAGGCGCCCTGGATGGGTCCAGGGTGGCATCGATCCGCAGGTCGTCGTCCTTGGAGACGATCTCGACGCGGAACGGGGTCGATGTCGTTCCTCGGGTGATTGAGAGGGACAGGCTTCCGCCGATTCCATTTGTGAAGGTGGCGCGGGCTCCAGCGCCCGGGTTTCCGTTGATTTCGGTCGATACCAGCGGGAGGCCGATTTCGCCGCGGCTGACCAGTGTCGTTCCTTTCTCGAGATCGACGACATAGACGAATGCTGTCGTACCGTAACCCACATCCACCACCGCGAAGCCGGCAAGGAGGCTTTTCGAGGCGATCGTGCCGAAGAACCATTTCTTCAACCGGCTGTATTGCGTCGGCCAGAGACGGGGCCTGAGATCCACGGTGCCGAAGGAGCCGGCGTAGGTTCCCAGCAGGGGTTCACCCCTCGGGGAGAAGACGGTCGGAGGGGCGGGAGGGAGGACGCCGGGAACCGGTGGTGTGATCGGTAGAACGGTTTGCCGATTTCCCTTGGATCCGCCAATCACCCAGGCTGCCGGGGAAGGTCCGAGCAATCCGGCCTGATGCTTGCCTGGGTCCGTGATCAGTACTGGTGCGACTCCAAACAAACCCGGCCACCCGGCAGCCATTGCAGTCCACGGCGGCGGTTTGGGTGCGCTCTGGATCTCCGGTGCGCCGAAGACAGGCCGGAGTCGGAGAAACAGTCGATCCTGCCCAAGGGAGCGGTCGACGCTGAACACCTGCCGTTGGAATCCGTCCGGAACCCCTGACTGGCTCGCTGCGGCAGTCCGAACCACCCCGTCCGGACTCCAGCGGTCCAGGCTGTCCCCCGCTTCCCCTTCGACCCTCAGCTCGGTGTCATTGGTCCGGACAATCGCCGTCAGCGACAGGGTCGTGGGTGTGATGTACCAGGTTGGTTTTTCGGAGGGGGCCTCAACGGTGACTGCCCCGCCGATGGCGTATTTGGCGAGGCTCTCGGCGTCCTGCTCACGGCCCCTCAGCCAGGTGGACCAGCCGCTCGCGTCGGCGGTGAGGCTTGCTGCGAAAACCCATGCTGTTGCTCCCAGCGCTCCGAGGAATCGATGCATCCCGGATCCATGCGCTGCTGTCACTCACGGATCAAGGTGCAATAGAAAAAACCCCGGAGGCGTGTGCCTCCGGGGTTCTTGGGAATCGGTCCTGTGGATCAGCGGCCCTTCGGGAGGGCGGTCCGGCCGGCGTAGACGGCGTTCTTGCCCAGCATCTGCTCGATGCGGAGCAGCTGGTTATACTTGGCGGTGCGGTCAGTCCGGCTCAGGGAGCCAGTCTTGATCTGACCGCAGTTCGTGGCGACCGCGATGTCGGCGATCGTGGCGTCCTCGGTCTCGCCGGAGCGGTGCGACAACACGGCAGTGTAGGCGCTGTTCTGGGCGAGGCGGACGGCGTCGAGGGTCTCGGTGAGCGAGCCGATCTGGTTCACCTTCACGAGGATCGAGTTGGCGGTACCCGTCTCGATGCCCTTGCGGAGGAACTTCACGTTGGTGACGAAGAGATCGTCGCCGACGAGCTGGGTCGTGGAGCCGAGCTTGTCGGTCAGCTTCTTCCAGGTCTTCCAGTCGCCCTCCGCGCAGCCGTCCTCGATCGAGACGATCGGGTAGTCCTTGCAGAGCTTCACGTAGAAGTCGACGAGCTCGTCCCCGGTCAGCTTGCGGCCCGAGCTCTTTTTGAACACGTAGGTCTCATTGCCCGTGTAGAACTCGGAGCTGGCCACGTCGAGGGCGAGGTAGATGTCCTTGCCGAGCTTGTATCCGGCGTCCTTGACCGCCTGGGCGATGGCGTCGAGCGCAGCCTCGGCGCTCTCGAGCTTTGGGGCGAAGCCGCCCTCGTCGCCCACCGCGGTGCTGAGACCCTTCTTCTTCAGGACGGACTTCAGCGCGTGGAAGATCTCGGTGATCGCCTGGAGTCCGGAGCTGAAGGTCTCGAACCCGTGGGGCATGACCATGAACTCTTGGAAATCGATCGGGGCGTCGGAATGGGCGCCACCGTTGATGACGTTGGCCATCGGCACGGGCAGGACCTTGGCGTTGGGCCCACCGAGGTACTTGAAGAGCGGCTGACCCAGGGCGGCGGCGGCGGCCTTCGCGTTGGCGAGGGAGACCGCGAGGATGGCGTTGGCGCCAAGCTTCGACTTGGTCTCGGTCCCGTCGATCTCGAGCATCGCACGGTCCACCGTGAGCTGGTCGAGCGCGTCGGTGCCGAAGAGGGCCGGGGCGATCTTGGTGTCGACGTTCTTGACGGCCTTGCTGACGCCCTTGCCGAGGTAGCGCTTCTTGTCGCCGTC
>CAZZKQ010000413.1:0-3562 GCA_964654875.1 uncultured Verrucomicrobiota bacterium
CTCGAGCAGGGCTGGATTGCTGGGCGGGTTCCCGGCCCGGATGTCATCGACCGGATCGATGATCCCGCGTCCGAAGAGATAGCTCCAGAAGCGGTTGACCGTGGATTTGGCGAAGTACGGGTTGTCCTTCGAGGTGAGCCAGTCGGCGAAGACCTCACGGCGGTCCTGTCCTGCCTGCGGCTCCTTGGCGGTGCCGTAGGGGACCTTCGGGGGCATCACACGCCCGTCCTTCGGATGCTTCGACTCTCCACCATTGTAGTTCTGGTAGACGATGTCCTCGGAGACCTGCTCGGAGGCGTAGGTCTCGTTGGGACGGATCAGCACGTCGCGGCCGAGGGTTCCGCGTTTGAAGGCGACCTGGGAGAAGTAGGCGCCGAATTGGTAGTACTGGTTCTGCGTCCAGCGCTCGAACGGATGGTCGTGGCACTTGTTGCAGTTGAACCGGACCCCCAGAAAGGTCTGCGACACATCCTCGGTCATCTTGTCCGGATCCCGCAGGGCCCGGAGGTAGTTTCCTGCGGGGTTCTCGAAGGTGCTGCCTTTGGCCAGGATCAGGTCCCGGACGAACTGGTCGAACGGCCGGTTCTTGGCGAGCTGCTGTTCGATCCAGGTCCGGAAGACCCAGACACCCTTCTTCCCGAGGTTCTCCGAGTTGCACTGGAGGAGGTCGGCGAACTTGTTGGCCCAGTACGCGGCGTACGCCGGTGAACCCAGGAGCTCGTTGATGAGCGTGTCGCGCTTGGTGCGCTGGGCGGTCTTGTCCTCGAGGAAGGCCCGGACGCGATCCGAGGTGGGGGGCTGGCCCGTGAGGTCGAGGTACACCCGGCGGATGAACTCGGCATCGGTGCAGAGATCGCTGGGATTGATCTTCATCCGCGACAACTTCGCGTTCACCAGTCGGTCGACAGCGTTGTTCTCGGGCATCGGCTGGAAGGCGAATCCCTGTCGGTCGCCCATCACCACAACCTCCCGAGCGGTGTAGAGGCCCTCATAGCGGACCAGCACGGCCATCTCGCCGCGGCGGAGCGCCGTGAGGGTGTTGTCCTTCACCAGGGCGATCTCCTCGTTGTTGCTCGAGAGCACCGCCTCGCGGGTGACGTCCCGCGTGGTGCCATCGGGGTAGGTGGCGATCACGAGGAACTGCTGCTGGCGTCCGGGGAGGTCGATCTCGACGGCCGACGGCAGGACGGTCAGCTCCTTGGGCCGGGCCGGGCCGGGGTCTTCATACCGGGCCCCCTCGGCGATCCATTGGCGGAGCAGGGCATGGTAGCGCGACCCCGGGCGGATCGCCTGGCCACCCTCGTGCGGGACATCAGCGAGGGGCTTTTGGAGCATCAAGGACTCGTCGACGTTGACGCGGTTGAAGCGGCGTCCGGCGAGATCCTGGATGAGGGCCTGGTAGTCGTATTCGGGATCGTAGCCGCGGAGCGACAGCTTGAAGCCGTTCTTGCCCTTGGCTGAGCCGTGGCAGGTGCCCTGGTTGCAGTTGGCGCGGCCGAGGACGGGCTCGAGGTCCCGGACGAAACCCACCGGCAGGGACTGGGTGGAGGTCACCTCCACCGGGAGCGAGGCCGAGAGGCCGCCCGCGGTGATGCGAACCGTGGTCTTGCCGACGCTCTTGCCGGTGAGGAAATGGTCGGGATCGACCGTGACGATCTCGCCCTCAGGCTTGAGCAGCGCTTCGGAGGTGAGGTCCACAAGTCCCCCATCCTTCTTCTCCCCGAGCACCAGAACCTTCCGGGCATCCCGGGAATGACCAAGAGTGAGTGAAGCCGGTTCGAGGCGGAGACCCTTGAGGGAGGGAAGAGCGGGTTTGGCAGGAATGGCCTTGTCGGAGGCCGCGGTGGGTGCGCCCAGCGCCTGGGATCCGGTGATCCCGACCAGCAGGATGGCAGCAACGAGAGCGTGAAGGGCGTGGTTCATCGGGGAACTCCCGAAGGCTAGGCACGTAGGAACAGGCCCTCAAGCGCCATTCCCGGGATTACATCTGAGCCCCAGCGATGAGTGCTCGTGTGCGACAGCCCTCCGATCCGGTGGGTACCGAACCAGTGGGTGCTGGTCGGGTGAGTGCTGGACCGGTGGGTGCCGCAGTGCCCTGCGGCACTGGGCGCGCCAGCGCCCACCTCTGCGGGGCACGACCCATGTCCTGCCGGGTCAGTATCGATACTCCGCCCCAGAAGACCCATCGCCCTCCATCTTCAAAGCCGGGCCTTGATGGCCCGGATCCCGTAGCCCAGGACCGGCACGTGCTCGAACAGGCCGGAGGTGCTGTCCCAGTAGTCCTGGTGGATCAGAATCCGGCCGTTTGGGTCGAAGCGGACCAGAGTGATGCCCGGGGTGGTGATCGTCTCGCCCTTGGCGACCTTCTTCATCCGGACCTTCATGATCCAACGGAAGTAATAGTATCCGTCCTGGCTTCGAGTGACGTCCTGGAAATCCGCCGTGAAGCTTTCGGCCGCATCGAGGGTCTGACGGAAGTATTCCTGGATCTGCTGGGGTCCGTGGAGGGTCTTGAGCGTGTCGTTGAGATAGGCGTTCGTGGCATAGAGCCGGGGGACCTCGGTGTTGACGGCGTCGAGCGTCATGCGTCCGAGAAAAACCTTCACCCGCTCGATGGCCTGGGCCTCTTCCTTGGATCCCGGGGTCAGGTTGCCCTCGTTCTTGAACTGCTCGGTGGCCTCGAGGAAGGCAGCGGCTGGGTTGGAGTTCCGTGGGACGGTGGAGCAGCCGCCGACGACGAGGAGGGCAACCGCGAGGAGGACGAGGGAGATGCGCAACGCCATAGGGCAAGGTGGCGGCGAACCGGGGTTCGGCAATGGGGCCAGGTCATGGAGGGGTTTCCGCAACCGTCTGGTGATCAGCCTGGCGATCCTGGCGGATCCGAACCCTCACGACGCTCAACGCCAACGGCGTTTCGGCCTCCAGCCCAGGGTTGGCCCGAGGAACGAGGACCTACCCTGGGATACCGAGATGAGATCAGGCACAACCGCAAAGCGGTTGCGGCTGTTGTGGATTGGGACACCCATGGTGAATCCCCAACGCCAGCCCGGGGTGAAGCAGGCCGCAACCGCGTTGCGGTTGGAGTGACGGTGGGGACGGATCACCCAGGGTAGCCTCGCCGGCTCGGCAACCCTGGGCTGGAGGACACAATCCCGTTGGGATTCGAACCGTGGCCGGCTCACCGGTGTGGGTGAGCGGATCCCGTCCCCCTTTCCCCGGGGTGCTCTGCGCGGCGGATCGAGATGGGGCCGCAAGGGACCGCAGCCCTGTCCGCAGGATGGCTCTCCGGGGGGGGGCCGACACCTCGTAACCGGTCTCGTCCGTGGACAAAAGCCTTGTCGGCTCCGGCTCGGGCTCAACAGGCTCCCCAGAATGAAAACGTCCCTTTCTTGGTGTAGGGTGGCGCTCGTGTCGTTGTTCGTCGGACTCCTGGGGGATGTTCGGGCAAGCGGGAGGTCACCGGGCAGGTGTTCGTGGTGACCAAAGGGGGTGAGAACGTGAAGCTGGGATTGGTGGGCATCCACGTGGTGGGCGAGCAACAGATGAGGGAGGTTGCCACCCG
>CAZZKQ010000414.1:0-3559 GCA_964654875.1 uncultured Verrucomicrobiota bacterium
GATGGCATCGCGGATCACCCGTTCGTCATAGTTGCCGACGATCGTCTCTACCGGCAGGCGATCCTGGGGCGGGGTCTCCAGCGTGCTGAGGTCCCGGGCACCGGTCAGGGCCAGGTGGAGGGTCCTGGGGATCGGTGTGGCGCTGAGGGTGAGGACATCGATGGTGGACCGCAGGATCTTGAACTGCTCCTTGTGCTTCACCCCGAACTTCTGTTCCTCGTCGACGATCACCAGGCCCAGGTCCTTGAACTGGACGTCCGGCGACACCAGGCGGTGGGTACCGATGACGATGTCGACCGTGCCGGCGGCGGCGGCCTCGAGGACGGCGCGCTGCTGCTTCGGGGTGCGGAAGCGGGAGAAGAGCTCGAGTCGGACCGGGAACTCGGCCATCCGTTCGCGAAAGTTGTTGTAGTGCTGCTGGGCGAGGACGGTGGTTGGAACGAGGATGGCGACCTGTTTGCCCGCCATGACCGCCTTGAACGCGGCACGGATGGCGACCTCGGTCTTTCCGAAGCCAACATCACCACAGATCAGCCGGTCCATGGGCCGCGTGGATTCAAGATCCCGCTTGGTCGCCTCGATGGCCCGCAACTGGTCGGGCGTCTCCTCGAACTCGAACGAGGCCTCGAATTCCCGCTGCCAGTTGGTGTCGGGGGCGAAGGCGTGTCCGGGCAATGTCGACCGGGCCGCCTGGATCCTAAGGAGGTCCCCGGCGAGATCCTTGACCGCCTTCTCGGCCTCCAGCTTCGACTTCGTCCAGCGCGTCCCCCCGAGGGTGCTCAGGAGGGGCCGGGCCTTCCCCGCCCCGACGTAGCGGCTGACGAGGTGGGCCTCACTGACGGGAACGTAGAGGCGGGGCGACTCACCTCCGGGTTCCCGGGCCGCGTATTCGATGACGAGACATTCCTGACCCTGAGACGCCTCCCGAGAGGGCCTGGACTCTTTCGTCTTCGGTGGCGGCAACAGTTTGAGCCCGCGGAACCGACCGATGCCGTGCTGCAGGTGGACGACGAAGTCCCCGTCCTCGAATTCCGTGAAGTCGACCTCGAGGGCTGATCGCAGGGCCCGGGCGTGTGGGGACTTGAGGCGGCGAGGTCGGGAGACCTTGTACCGACCATAGATCTCCGCGTCGGTCACCACCGCAAGGCAGGCGTCCGGCATCAGGAACCCCCGGGAGATGCCACCGAGATGGACCACCGGGTGTGCCGCGACGGCAGTGTCCTCGGCTGAGGCCAGGCCGTACTCCCTCCAGAGTTCGAGGAACCGCTGGCGTTCACCCTCGGTGCCGCAGAAGGCATGGACCGCCGTGCCCTGACGCAACCACCGATGGATCTGACGGAAGAACTCCCTGCGCTGGGCCTCCGCCACTGCGGGCTCGGGCAGGACGGAGCCGATGGGGCGAAACGCGTCGAGGGAGACCGTCGAGGGCCATCGACAGGACTCCGCCTCCGGTTCCGTCCCTGTTTCGATCTCCCCGGAGATCTCCAGCACCGTGAGGCCTCGACGTCGGAGGAGCCGGTGGAAGTCCACCCAGGAGTGGTGGAAAGGGCTATTGGGCTCCACCTGCTGGGAATGGCGCAGGGCCTGATCCATCAAGGCATCGGGATCCAGGAGCACGACGAGCGACTTCTCAGGGAGGTGCTCCACCAGGCTCGACAGGGCCTCGGTGCTGGAGGGTGTTGAAGTGGTCTCCGGGGAGTCCCAGGATTTGGGCCGTATCTGCAGCAGTCCGAGCTCACCGGCCGGAGGGATCCGGAGGGCGTCGATCTGCTCCCGGGACACCTGGGTCTGCGGATCGAATTCCCGGAGCGACTCGAGCTCGTCGCCGAAGAACTCAAGGCGCACCGGCCAGGGTGAGCTCATGGGCCAGAGATCGACGATTCCGCCGCGCCAGGAGAGTTCGCCCTTCCCGGTCACCTGGGTCTCGGGCTCGTAGCCCTGTTCCTCGAGCCATTCGATGAGATCCAGAGGGTTGCAGGTATCGCCCCGGGCAAGCGCACGAACCCGTTGGGCCAGGGCCTCGCGACCGAACGTCAGCTGCTGGAGGGCGGTTACCGTGGCGACGATCGGACGTAGCCGCTGCTGGGGGTCGGACAGCGCCATGAGGGATTCAAGGCGCTCACTCACGATGTCGACGTGCGGAAGCTTCTTCTCGGTGGGCAGGACGTCCCAGGCCGGGAAGAACCGGGCGCCGAGCAAGGTCTGGGATTTGGCGGACCGTTCCTTTCCGGCCCCGACGGCCAGCCAGGTGTTGAGGTCCGCGTGGATCTGTTCCTGGGTCTTGAGGGAATCGACCACGACCAGGATGGACCGGTCCGGAAACTGGCGGCACAGGGATGCGACCAGGCAGGGGGTCGAGGCGGGTGTGATGCCGGACCACGACACGACCTCTCCGATCCCGAGGCGTTGGACCAGAGGCTTCCAACCCGGAACGGAGCGGATGGCGTCAAGGATGTCGGGACCTGACGCAGGAGGACGGTTCCCCTTCAAGACCGACAACGTGGAACGACTCCTTTAATCGCTCAACCTGCAATCCGAGCCGATGCGGTGACGATTCCAGGATTCTGCGGGATTGGGATTCACGCGAGGATGCGGGGAGGCGCAGGAGAAAGACGGGGTTGGAGATAGGGTTGGATCAGTAAGGCGACGCAAGGGAGAGAAGGAATCGACTCTTTTTGCGGATCAGCGGAGGTGTCGTTGCTCCATGTGCCTTGACCCATCCGGCACTCCTCCGCACTTTGAGTCGTGCTCTCCAAGACACTGGCCGTCGCCGTCCTCTGTCTGACCGTGCTGGGGCTCCAGGCAGGATCCCCCGAACGCTCGGTCATCCAGATCCTCACCTTCAGTCAGCAACCCCAGTTCGATTCGCCGTGGCGTTCTGACAACGTCCGTCGTTCCGGGGGGTCCGGCTTTGTGATCAAGGGCCGGAAGATCATGACGAACGCCCACGTGATCGCCTGGGCGAAGCAGATCCTCGTCCGCCGCTATCAGGATCCCCGACCCTTCCAGGCCCGGGTGGCCTATGCCGGCAATGACTGCGATCTGGCGATCCTGGAGGTGGAGGACCCCTCGTTCTTCGACGGTCTTGAGCCCCTTGAGTTTGGCGACCTGCCGGCGGTCCGGTCGGCCGTCGTCACCTGTGGCTACCCCGCGGGAGGCGAGCAGATCTCCTTCACCCGCGGCGTCGTCTCCCGCATCGAGGTGCAGAACTACGCTCATCCCGGCAACCGCTACCTGCTCGCGGTCCAGACCGATGCGGCCATCAACCCGGGCAACAGCGGGGGACCCGTGCTCCAGGACGACAAGGTGGTTGGTGTCGCCTTCCAGGGTGTCCCGGGACTCGAGAACGCGGGATTCTTCATCCCTCCCGAGGTGATCCGACATTTCCTCAAGGACATCGAGGACGGGAAATACACCGGCTTCCCCGAGGCAGGCATCAATCTGGTGCCGCTCCAGAACCCGGCCTATCGCCGGTTCCTCGGACTGCCGGAGGACGGGGCCGGGGCGCGGGGCGACAGTCCCCGTCCGGGCGGCCCTGCCGAGAAGCTCCTGGGGAAGG
>CAZZKQ010000415.1:0-3548 GCA_964654875.1 uncultured Verrucomicrobiota bacterium
CGAGTTGAGGCTTCAGGGCCCGATGGTTTTCGCGGATCTTGGCCAGGATCTCGGCGAGGCCACCGTTGCCGAGCTGAGGCTCGGTGTTGGACCAGAGCCCCAGCTGACGGGTGCGCATGAGCTCCTCGTAGAGGCCACGGACGGAGGCAGGATGGGTTTCCGAGAGGCTCGTCTCGTAGTCGTAGCGCTGGAGGGCGAGGAAGGTGTACCTGAGGGCGGTCTCGAGAGCGGCTTCGTATTGGCGGGCCGCTTCATTGCGACCCATCCGGGCGGCGAGATCCTCGTACCGGCTCCGCTGGGCCAGGGCCGCGACCTGCATGTTGTAGGCGGTCCGCTCCTGCTGCAGACGAAGGGCTTCGGCCTGGAGGGACCGGATCCGGTCCGCAGCCATGTTCAGGCGGTTGAGGGGGCCCGGGATGGCAAAGCTCTCGTTCTTCCGTTCTGCAAAGGTTTCCGCGAGTTCAAGTAGTTGATCCCGGAACGCACTCCACTCTGCCAAAACCGCTGCCCCGTTCGCCTGCTTCAGCTCGTAGTTGATCTCGACCTGCTGGAGAGCGAGCCGTGTCGCCTCGGTGGCCCCCAGAATGCTGCCGAGAATATCGTCCTTTATCGATTTGCCCGCAAAAGCGGCCGCTCGGAGTGCAGAGAACGCGTCAATCCCGCCCAAAACCCCAATGCTTTTCGGCAAGGCTTCGCTGAGTGGCTTAGCGACAGAGTCCGAGACAGGTTGTGTCACATCCTTCAGGATTTCCTTGTAGCTCTCGAACGCCGCGATGGATCCCTTGATGCCTTTGAGGTTGGTGTAGAAGAAGCCGCGGTAGGCCGCTGCCGCCTTGAAGTCCTCGAGCTGCTGGTGAGTCAATTCGTAGGTCCGGTTGAGGGTGCCGAGGTAGCTTTGGTATTCGGCGATGGCGGCCCGGAGCGCAATCTCCGCACCCAGCATCTCCTTGATGGCAACCTGAATGGCTCCCGGTGCCCGGCGGCGTCCCCATTCGGCAGGAGCCGTGAAGCCATATTGCCGCGTGCTCACATAGGGCAGGGACGTGACGAGGTCGCCATCCCCGACGGTGGCATTGGTCCCAACCGTCAGGTTGACTGGCAGGTTGTAGGATCGGGTCAGGTAGAACGTGTTGAAGTAGGTCCCCAGGTCAGACCGGTCGAACAAGGGTTCCACTCCCCCTCCGATATTCCAGTCGCTGATCTGGGTGGTCGACATGGTGTCGATCTTGGCCTGGATCTTCTGGATCTCATTCGGAGAGTTTGGAAGGACCTGGTCGACATCAGCCTCGTCGACGTAGGCATAGGTGATCAGGTCCGGTCCGACGTAGCCCTCCTTGAACAGCTGTCCTGGACCGATGGTGCCCTCGTAGGGGGTTCCCAGGAGCCCGATCAGACGGTTCCG
This sequence comes from uncultured Verrucomicrobiota bacterium, assembly GCA_964654875.1. Taxonomy (GTDB): domain Bacteria; phylum Verrucomicrobiota; class Verrucomicrobiia; order Limisphaerales; family UBA9464; genus UBA9464. The sequence goes on from CAZZKQ010000415.1 coordinate 1,403, forward strand.
GTACTCGAAATCCTGGAGAACGGCCTTTCTCTGGAGATCCGCAGTCCTCGACGCGATGTTTCGCAGGGACTGATCGATCCGGGTCGAGAAATTCAACGTGGTCTGGGCGTTGTTGCCGGCACGGATCGCCCGCTCCAGGATCTGCTCGAACGGGGTGTTCTGCGACTGGGTTGAGACATCGAACGCCATCGCCTGGTCATCGAACCCAAGCGGGTTCTGGCCGCGGTTGACATTGCCGAGGGTCTGGTCGAGTTCGGTCATGGCGGCACCGATCGAACCGATTTCCGCACGGTTGATGGACCGGTCGATGCGGTCGAGGTTGACCACGGGATTCGACGACTGGGTTCCATCGAGCGCCGGAGTGATGGCGTTGGCGACCACCCAGTCGAACAGGGCCCCGTGGCCAACGCGCCCGGCCCATTCCGACACCCCCCAGGCGCGGGCCGGATCCGCAAGATCGGTGTACCCCTGCCATTGGGCTGCCGGGTCGGCGACGTAGGCGCTCCGATAGGTGCCTTTGACCACCGAGATCCCGGTCAGCGCCCGTCGGGCGGCGGACTTCGCAACCGACTTCTCCTCGAGATAGTCGGTGGGAATCACGTTCCCGAGCAGGGAGTAGTACTCGCTGCGGGCCTGCCATTGGAACCCGGGTCGACGCAGCAGGTCATAATGCATCTTGAGGGCCGAGAGTTGGTGTCCCCAGGCATCGCCATGGCCCATGGGATAGAGCAGGGACGCATCCTCGGCGTTGATCAGCCCATTGTTGGAGACGTCCTGGATGTGGTAGTTGATGTTGTAGGCGGCCTCGCCGAGTCCGCGGGTGTAGTTCCAGAAGAGCCGATTGAAGACCGGGTAGGACTTCACGGATTCGGTGCCGCGCAACAGTGCGAGCTCCTCCTCCAGGAGGCTGGGCACCTGGCTGTCGAAGGCGAACAGGTAGGTTTGGGCGTTGTACGGGGTGGCTTGCGACTGGATCGGGTTGCCATCGGAATCGGTCAGCGGGATCGACGGATTCATGGCGTCGGAATAGGCCTCGGCACCGAGTGTATCGTAGAGCAGTGCGAGGCGTGTCGCCGCGAGGAGGATGGCCTGGTCGGTTCCGGGGGTCGATGCGTTCTGGGTCAGGTCCTTGGCCCTCTTGAGGACGGTCTCATAGAGCTCGATCAGCCCGACCCGCTCCAGCGAATCCCGGTCGGCATTGAAGGCGACGGGACCGATGAAGGGACGTCCCGCCTGCTGGAGCATGCTGGTCAGGGTGGCAGGGCTGTCCCCGGCGAACGTGGCCTTGAACCGGGCCTCGAAGGGGCTGATCCCGTCGAGGACCCGCTTCACCCAGCCCATGACGAGCTGGGGCAGGAAGCGCCGGCTGCCGTCGGCCTGGAGCTGGGGTGAATTGGCCGCACCCGCCCACTGGTACGGGATCCGGCTGTTGCCGCCCGAGCTCCAGTCGGGGTTGAGGGCGTCGGGCGGCACGAGACGCCAGCTGGAGTCGACGACCGAGGCGGGCGGCGTCAGCGTGTTTTTGGCATCGATGGTCTGGAGTTCCTGCCGGCCGCCGTAGCGTACGAAGAAGAACTTGTCGGCGAGGGTGATGTCGGGCCGCCCCGTGAACGTGATCCGCGAGAGTCCCAGTCCCTGCTGGTAGAGCTGCCATCCGGGGGAACCCGCGTCGGGGGTCCCCACTCTATCGAGCCGATCAATATCCCGGACCCACCACTGGAAGAACACCTCGCCGGTGATCCCGCCGAAGTCGGCGGTGTGCTGCAGCTCGATCTTCTCGTCGAAGACGTTGGGAGGGTCGATGACGGCGATGCTGCCACGGAACCGTTCATTGCCGATCCGGAGGATTTGAAGGGAGACCGCACCGCCGGCGTCGGGATCATTGTTCTCCACGAGGGTCACATACCGGGGCTGGCCATCGGGGGGGCGGCTCAGGAACTCGGCGGAGGGGACGACGGCCGCACCGATGCCGAGGCTGCGCAGGGGGAACAGGGTCGGTGTCTCCGATGCGCTCTCGACCGGCGTTCCCGTGGAGGAGTCGCGGGTGAAGAAGGCGGGCTGGATTCCCGCCGGGGCTTTGTTCGTGAACCCCGGTGCTGCGGGGATCTGATTGACCAGCGTCGTGACAGCCGTCTTCCAACCGGCG
>CAZZKQ010000416.1:0-3535 GCA_964654875.1 uncultured Verrucomicrobiota bacterium
TGGATTCGGTGTTCCAACGACATCGGGACTGGTTCGGTGCGCGACGGACCTCCGGAGCCCGCCCCGTGAGAGGGGTATCGGGCTTGGCACTGAGCTGCCTGCGCGACCTACGTGTCCGGGTGGCCGGGTGAACTGGAACCGGCCAGGGGCTGGCCAGTCCAGAATCAGGAGACGACAACCGCGATTGCCTCAACACGGGCGATCTGGGCTGGCTCGTGCCAAGCCATGCCGACCCGCCTGTAAAACAGGGTTTTCTGGCCGGCAACGTGTCCCGGGTGAGCTTGTGGGAGCGTCCAGTCTTGCGGACCTGATGCCGTTGAGAGACCTCCAGACTGTGCAGAACTCAACCCGAAATCGTCATGCATATTGAGGACCTGACCCCGACTTCCGCAAACGACCGAAGGGCAATAAATCACCTGTCCCCCATTTCCCTTCCCCCATTTCCCTTCGGGGGTTTCCGCGGCGGTCCTGGTCTACGGTCTACACCACATCACCTGGCACCAGTCCTTGGTTTAGCGCTTCCACGGTCTTCCCGATAGATGACCTGGCACCAATCCTACTCCTATCCACTTCGAAGTTTGGTCATCCACCGGACCGGGCTACGATTGCCGCACCGGTGCTCAGGATGAATCCCGTCACAGACCCTTCCGAATCCCCGCAATCCCCGTGGTGGCGGGTTGTGGTCGTCGGACGCAATCCCCGCATCACAGCCATCCGCCTGCTTGTCACCGTCCTCCTGACAGTACTCGCCTTCCGATACGTCATTGTCCCGGTCCGCGTCACGGGCATCAGCATGAGTCCTGCCTACAAGGATGGCGAACGCCGCTGGATCAGCCCGCTGCTTGCCCGGATCCAGGGGATCCATCGTGGAGATGTCGTCTCAATCCAGACCACCGGACGTCAGGTGATGTATCTCAAGCGGGTCATCGGACTCCCAGGCGAACAGGTCCAGATCCGGAAGGGAGAGGTTTTCGTGAACGGCGACCGCCTCGAGGAGCCCTATATCCTCAACCGATCCCCCGCCTGGAACTGGCCGACAAACGGGATGGAACGACTCCTGGGTCCCGATGAGTTCCTCGTGGTGGGCGACAATCGGGCGATGTCGATGGACAGCCACTATTTTGGGGTCGCCGACCGGCGTCGGATCCTCGGGAAGGTCCTCCGATGAAGACACTCCACTGGGGTTGCGTTGGCGTCCTGCTGCTGGGCCTGGGAGTCTGGAAGCGTGAGGTGCTGTTTCCGAGCGAGACGCTTCGGGTTCGCAACGCCCTGGACCAGCTCGCCAGCGATGTCTCGTTCGGCCCCTCCGAAGGCAACATCGGTGCTGTCCGCCGTGTTGCTGCGGTGGTGGACCGCTTTGCCGCGAATGCCTCCATCGAGGTCGACATCCTCGGCTCCGGAAACTTCCATCTCACCGGTCGAGACGAGGTCCAACAGAATCTGATGGCAGCCCGCCGCTTCCTGAGAAAGCTGGTCCTGAAATTCCACGACATCGGGGTGGATCTCGGAGCCGACGGAACAACCGCCTCGGTCCACCTGACCGCAACAGCCGACGCCGTGGGAGAGGGAAGGCACCCAGGAGGGTTCGACGCCTTGGAGTTTGAGCTCGCTTTGAGGAAGGTCGACGGCCGTTGGCAGATCGAACGGCTGAAAACCGTGCCGACCCTCAAGCAGTAGCCGCGAGTGGATCCTCAGGCCGGATGGTGCGTGAGACGGGCGATTCGCTCGTTGCCGACGAGGCGGATCCAGGCGGCCAAGCCCGTTCCGAAGGCGAGGAAAGCGCAAAGCCCGTAGGGTAGCCCCGGATTCCGATCGAAAAACGCCCCGGCAAAGATGGGGCCCAGGATCCGAGCCAGGCTTCCGACACTCTGGGCGATGCCGATCGTCGCACCCTGTTCGGACGGAACGGTGAGCACCGAAATCAGGCCGAACAACGGCGGACGCGTGAGCCCCGATCCCACGGCTATCAGGCCCACGAACAGCAGCACCAGCCACCACGAACCCCCAATCGGCGTGGTGAGGACCGACCAGGAAAGCGGTCCCTGGCCTCGGATCCACGGCATCGGGGCGAGACCCGCGGCGAAAATCATCAGGCTCAGGCCGATCAGTCGGGGTTCACCGAGACGCTTCACGAGCCGGCCGATGGGCCCCCCCTGGATAAAGGCCCCGATGATCCCAGCAAACGAGAAGAGGATGGCATTCGTGCTGCCGGCGGTGGCGTGGTCGAGTCCGAAGTTCCGAGCGACCAGCAGACCGAGGGTCGTTTCGAAACAGGTGAACCCGAAGGTCGCCAGAAAGAAGACCGCGATGAGGAAGCCGATGTCCGGCTGGTCGAGGATCCGCCGCCCATGCTGCCAACGGCTCCGGGAGGGCGGGGGAGGTCCGTTGGGTTTCCAGCTCTCCGGGAGCCGGAACCAGGTCAACCCGAGATTCAGGAGACACAGGGAAGCCGCCAGCGCGCCGGGTCCGACCTTGCCGAGGAAGCGCTGGCCGATGATCGCGACCAACGGTCCGATGATGAAGCCGAGTCCGAAAGCCATTCCAATCAGGCCCATTCGCTTGGACCGCGACTCCGGTGGTGTGATGTCGGCGATGTAGGCCTGGGCGACGGTCAGGTTCGCCCCGCAGATCCCGGCCGAGATCCGGGAGGCCAGGATGAGTCCGAGGGCGAGATGGCCCTCCAACGTCGAGGCCACAGCGAAGAGCGAATAGCTGACCACGTTGCCGAGGATGCTCAGTAGAAGGACCGGTCGGCGGCCGACGCGGTCGGACCAGGCTCCCCAGATAGGACCGAAGAGGAACTGGGTCGCGGAATAGCTCGCCATGAGCCCGCCGACCATCAGCCCGGAAGCCCCGAAGCTCTGGGCATAGGTGGGGAGCAGGGGCAGGACGATGCCGAAGCCAATGAGATCCACGAACACCGTGAGGAAGAGGGCGGCGAGGGTGGGTGCCTTCATGCGTGAGGTGGAAGGCTGAGAGACGGCACCGCCCGGCGGCAATCCGAATGCGCATCGGAATCCCGACCCGAGCGCCCCATTTTACCCCTTCCCACCGTGGGTTCCGACAGTATCTTCACGCCTCATTGCTGCGCCGCGTCGGGGCCTTGCCTTCGACGCGGCCTTCGCATCCATGGACGCCGCACACATCCGCAACTTCAGCATCATCGCCCACATCGACCACGGGAAGACCACGTTGTCGGACCGTCTCCTGCACCGGACGGGCACCGTCGCGACGCGCGACATGGAGGACCAGCTGCTCGACGCCATGGATCTCGAGCGCGAGCGGGGCATCACGATCAAGGCCCATCCCGTGACCATGTACTACAAGGCGCGGAATGGGGAGACCTACGAACTCAACCTGATCGACACCCCGGGACACGTCGACTTCCACTACGAGGTCAGCCGCTCGCTGGCCGCCTGCGAGGGCGCGCTGCTGGTCGTCGACGCCGTGCAGGGCGTGCAGGCGCAGACCATCAACAACCTGTACCTGGCGCTCGAGCACGACCTGGCGATCATCCCGGTCATCAACAAGATCG
>CAZZKQ010000417.1:0-3532 GCA_964654875.1 uncultured Verrucomicrobiota bacterium
ATGGTATCGCTCCCCTCGGAAAGGCGCAATCGGAACCACGAGCGAGGCCGAATCCTTCCGCCACATGGAAGCATCCGACGACAGACCCGGACCCCAGCTTTCAGGACTGGCCTGGAAACGCCCCGTCGGCACGATGGAGTCCCGATGGAGCCCGCTCCCACGCTCTTCCAGGCCTGGACCCCGTACGACGTGGTCCTGGACCACAACTACATGTTCCACCGGGAACTCCACGCCCGGGCGGCACGGATTCTTCAAGCGGGATTCGCGACCGGAACCTTCGACCTGCTCGACCTTGGGTGCGGCAGCGCCCGCCACCTCGCCGGGATCCTCCGGGATCATCCGCCCGCCACCTATCGGGGCTACGATCTGTCGGCACAGGCCCTGGAGCTCGCCCGTGTGAATCTCGCGTTCCTCGGGGATCGGGTCCGGCTCGTGGACGCCGACCTCGCCCTCGGCCCCGCAAGCGGCCCGGCCGACGTCGTGTTCTCGGCGTTTGCCATCCATCACCTCGACGTCAGCGCGAAGGCGGCCCTGTTCCGATCGATCCGGTCCTGCCTGCGTCCGGGCGGGATCTTCCTGCTCATCGACGTCGTCCGGGACGAGGGCGAGGAGCGCGCCAGGTTCCTCGACCGGTTCGAGGACGAGATCCGGAGCCGGTGGGGGGCCTTGGCCGAGCGGGATGTTGTCGAGATCCTGGACCACATCCGGACGTGTGACTTCCCGGAGACCGCCAGCGGCATCCGCGATCTGGCCCGTGCCGCGGGTCTTGGTGGATGCCGGGAAACGGAACGTCATGGTTGTCATCAGTTGTGGTGCTTTGACCGGGACTGAGCCCCACGGCCGAGGAGTCCCTGGATTCGGGGTTTCCGGGATCTGGAACCAGCGGTAGGGTTCGGCCAATGACGGCAACGACCCCGCAGCCCTTCGCCTCCCCGGAGATCCCTGACGCCCAGGGACGCTTCGGTCCGTTCGGCGGACGCTACGTCCCCGAGACCCTCTGGTTCCCGCTCCAGCAGCTCGAGGAGGAGTATTTCCGGGCGCAGCAGGATCCGGAGTTCCAGAAGGAGCTGTCGTACTACCTCCGCGAGTTCGTCGGACGCCCCACCCGGCTCTATCTGGCGGAGCGCCTCACGAAGGAACTCGGTGGTGCCAGGATCTACCTCAAGCGCGAGGACCTGCTCCACACGGGGGCGCACAAGATCAACAACGCCCTCGGGCAGGCCCTCATCGCCAAACGCATGGGCAAGACCCGGGTCATCGCGGAGACCGGTGCCGGACAGCATGGCGTCGCCACCGCGACGGTTGCCGCGATGTTCGGCCTGCAGTGCGTCATCTACATGGGGGCGGTCGACTGCGAACGCCAGGCGCTCAACGTCTACCGCATGAAGATGCTCGGCGCGGAGGTCGTGCCGGTGAAGGCGGGACAACGCACGCTCAAGGAGGCGGTCAACGAGGCCATGCGCGATTGGGTCACCCACGTCCGCAGCACCCACTACATCCTCGGCACCGCCTACGGGGCCCACCCGTACCCGCTCATGGTCCGGAACTTCCACCGGATCATCGGCGACGAGGCCCGCCAGCAGATCCTCGAGAAGGAAGGCCGACTGCCCGATCTCCTGCTCGCCTGCGTGGGCGGCGGCTCGAACGCCATCGGTCTCTTCTACCCCTTCCTCAATGACCCCTCGGTCCGCATGTGCGGCGTCGAGGCCGGCGGACTCGGCATCCTGCCCGAACAGCATGCCGCCCGATTCCACGGCGGGTCCCTCGGGGTGCTGCAGGGCACCCGCAGCTACATCCTCCAGGACGCCTTCGGCCAGATCCAGAGCACCCACAGCGTGAGCGCCGGCCTCGACTACGCCGCGGTCGGACCCGAGCACGCCTGGCTCCACGACCAGGGACGGGTCGAATACGCCTACGCCACGGACGACAAGGCCCTCGAGGCCTTCATGAAGCTGGCCCGCCTGGAGGGCATCATCCCCGCCCTCGAGTCCGCGCACGCCGTCGCGGAATGCATCGAGCGGGCTCCAAAGATGTCCAAGGACCAGATCATCATCGTCAACCTCTCCGGACGCGGCGACAAGGACGTCGCCCAGGTGGCGTCGAAGATCGGGCTGCAGATGCCCACCTGAACCGTCGGACGGACTCCCCATGCGGATCCTGGGACTGGACCTCGCGTGGGGGGAACGGAATCCCGACGGGGTGGCGCTCCTCGAGGTGACAGACACCTGGGCGCGTCTGGTCGACAGCCGACGCGTCCAGGGCGATGAGGCCCTGCTCGGGTGGATCGAACAGTCGGCACCCCGATCGGAACCCGCCCTTCTCCTCATCGATGCCCCGGTCGTGTGCCCCAACGCCACGGGGTCCCGTCCGGTCGACCGCGAGTCGCACCGCATCTTCGGTCGACAGCACGCCGGCTGTCATCCCTCGAACCAGCGTCTCTGCGCCCGTCCGCTGCGGCTGGCAACCCGACTGAAGGCCCTCGGCATCGGGATCGGGTGGGAGACGGGTGACCCGGGCCGCCAGATGGTCGAGGTCTACCCGCACGCCGCGCTCGTGCGGTTCTTCGGTCTCGACCAGATCCTCAAGTACAAGCGCGGGCCTGTGGCGTCCCGACGCCAGGAGTTCCGGAGGCTGCAGACGCTGATTGCAGAGCACCGGTCGGTCCTGTTCCCGTGCCTGGAATCCGGATCCCTGCTCGAGGAACTGCTGGTCCTGCCGTGGACCAAGGAAGCGGAGGACCGTCTTGACGCGGTGGTGTGCGGCCTGATCGGACTGCATCACGTGTCGCATCACGGCCGAGGTTCGGAGGTGTTGGGGGACCTCGAGACCGGGTTCATCCTGGTGCCCCGGGGGGGCGGGGAACACACACGGGGATGAGGGGACGCGGAGGGGAGAAGAGGGGGTTCACAGGCGACACCAACCGATCGTTCCCATCAGGCCCTAGGTCTGCCACGGTCCAGCTCAACGGATGCGTACCGTCGTCGAACCCACGACCACCTGGCACAGCCCCGAGTCCCTCGCGGCCGCGCTCCGTGGCGAACCGGGCCTCGTCCTGCTCCGCACGGGATCGTTCGATGTCCCCAGCGCCCGCTATTCCATCGTGGCCTGCCGGCCGGAGCTGACCTTCCGCTCCTGGGGTTCCGCCTGTGAGATCCGTTCCGCCGACGGGTCCCGTTCCACCCAGTTCGGGGAGTTCTGGCTTCCCGGCATCCTGCCCGGCTTCAAGCCCGGCACCTGCGTCGCGACGGTCGGCGCCTTCTTGCGGTTGAGGTGGGCCAAGACGTCGCGGGCGATGGCCAGCGCGTGGCGATCGTCCTCGGCGTAGTGGTCGGCCACGCCGGAGATGCGCGTGTGCACGTCGGCACCGCCCAGCGCTTCAGCATCGACGACTTCACCGGTCGCGGCCTTCACCAGCGGGGGGCCGCCGAGGAAGATCGTGCCCTGTTCCTTGACGATGATCGATTCGTCCGACATCGCCGGCACGTAGGCGCCGCCGGCGGTGCAGCTGCCCATCACGACCGCCACCTGCGGG
>CAZZKQ010000418.1:0-3531 GCA_964654875.1 uncultured Verrucomicrobiota bacterium
CCCCCCTGCGGCTCCGCGTCTCCGTGTGAGTCCCTGTTCGGCGTGTCCCGGGAAACGGCTCCGCCAGCGGCGGTGGGGATCACTGGGGTCGGACGACGCCGTTGGACCAGGTCTTGTGCCAGGTGAGGCTCCAGAGGAGTTCGTTGGGAGTGGGTCCGGCATGACCGTCGGCGAACACGAGATTGATGGAGCCCGGGAGGCGACTGCCCTTGGCGAGACTCTTGGGAACGCCCTGGAGTCCGGAGCCATGTCGGGCCAGGACGATCCGGGCCATGCCGGCGTTGGCTCCGGCGTCGCCCTCGCGGAGGTTCGCTGCCGGACGATCCCTCTCCTGGGGCCAGGCATCCACCCACATCGAGTCGCAGAAGACGGGGGTGCTGGAGGGGGAGGTGATGTCGGATTCCGCCCGGAACGCATTCTTCACCTGCGGATAGAGTCCGGCGCCATCCGGCCAGTCGCCGGCATACATCCAGCCGTTCAGGGCATAGCTCCCGGTCCATCGGGGTTCTTTCGTGCCTGGACGCAGCTCACCACCCCAGACCCAGGCCGTGTTGGCGGATCCTGTGGGCTTCTTGGGAGAGTAGGGGGCAACCGGACAGAGCCGGACGGCGTCGACCGACGAGTACAGGTTCACCAGCGCCCGCATCCAGAGGTCCCCGGTGAGGGTATAGGGGAGGATCCGTCCGGAGTCGTTCACGTACATGAAGTTGGCCATCCCGATCTGCTTGAGGTTGCCGACGCACTTCATGGAGGACGCCTTGCTCTTGGCGCGGGCGAGTCCGGGCAGCAGCATCCCGGCAAGGATTGCGATGATGGCGATCACGACGAGCAGCTCGATCAACGTGAAGCCGTCGTGGTGACGGGAACGGCGATGCGAGTGGCGATGACCAGGGAACATGGTGGTTGCGGTAGTGCGTTTGCGGTCAGGCCTTCCCGGGGAAGGCCTCTGCCAAGGTGGGTAGGTCCCGGTCTCGAGTGGAGAGGATCGGATCTGCTACGGGCCACGGGATGGCCACCTGAGGATCGTCCCAGCGGATGCCCCGGGCGAGGTCCGGGACGTAGAAGTCGGACATGAGGTAGGCCATCTCGACATCGTCGCTGAGGCACTGGAATCCGTGGGCGAACCCCCCGGGCACGTAGAGCTGGACCCCGTTTCCCGGGTTCAGGTCGAACGCCTCCCAGCGTCCGAACGTCGGGGATTCGGGGCGGACATCGACGAGGACATCCCAGACGTGGCCCCGGGTGCAGCGGATGAGTTTGATCTCCGGATGGGGTTCCTCCTGCCAATGCAGTCCGCGCAGCGTCCCTCGCTTGAGGGTCTGGACGGCGTTGGCCTGGGGCCAGACGGTGTTCAGGCCGTTCCTTGAGAACTCCGTGGCACAGAACGTCCGGGCCAACCACCCCCGTTCGTCGGTCCGACGTTCGGGCTCGATCCGGATCAACCCCGGGAGCGTGCAGGGGTGGAACAGCATCGGGTGGGCTAGACGACGCGGACCTCGGGCAACGGGATGATGAAGTGTCCCCCGAGGTCCCTGTACTGCTGCTGTTGCTGGAGGATCTCCTCGGCGAAGTTCCACGTGAGGAGCAGCGCATAATCCGGCCGCCTCGCGGCCAGCTGTTCCGCGGGCACGATGGGCAGATGGGTTCCTGGAGTGAGCCGTCCCTGTTTGGCAGGGCTGCGGTCGACGACGAAGTCGATCGTCTCGGCGCCGAGGCCGCAGAAGTTGAGCAGGGTGCTGCCCTTGGCGGAGGCGCCGTAGGCGGCGACGGAGTGTCCCTTGGACTTCAGCTCACCCAGCAGGGCCGTGAGATCCGTCCTGATCTTCCGGACCCGGTCCCCGAAGTGCGTGTACCAGTCCACCTGATCCATCCCGCATGCCTTCTCCTCGGCGAGAAGCTGTGTCACACGGGATGAAACGGGATGGACACCCTGGTGGGCTGCGTAGATCCGGAGCGATCCCCCATGGATGGCGAGGCGTTCGACATCGATGATCTCCAGGCCGTGTCGCGCAAAAAGTGGTCGCAGCGCGAGGATCGTGAAATAGAAGACGTGCTCGTGGTAGATGGTGTCGAACTCGGCGTGGTCGATCATGTCCCGCGCGTAGGGAAACTCGAGCACGATGCGCCCATCCGGCTTCAGCAGTGTCGCCAACCCCTGCACGAAGTCATTGGTGTCGGGCACATGACCCATGACGTTGTGTGCGATGAGGATGTCGGCCGCCTTGCCTTGGGATCGGAGTTCCTTGGCAAGGGCCGTGCTGAAGAACCGGTTGATGGTGGGAACCCCCTTCTTCTGGGCGACGGCCGCGATGTTGGCCGCGGGTTCGATCCCGAGGCAGGGAATACCGGCGGCCACAAAGTTCTTGAGGAGATAGCCGTCGTTGCTGGCGACCTCGACGACGAAGCTTCCGGCGTTCAGCCCAAAGCGTTCCTGGTGGCTCCGGCAGGCGGTGGCGACGTGCTTCAGGAGGAAATCGCTGACCGACGAGAAGTAGACGTAGTCGGTGAAGAGTTCGACCGGGGAGACGGTGTCGGTGATCTGGAGCAGGAGGCAGTCCTCGCAGATCGAGAGCCGTAGCGGATGCCTGGGCTCGGGATCCTTCAGCTGGTGCTCCGTCAGTAGTCGATTGGCAAGCGGCTGCATCCCGAGGTCGACGATGATTCTGATCCTGTCGGAGCCGCAGGAACGGCATGTCATAGGCTTCATTAACGGTGGCGGAATGCGTCTTGAGTGTGCGTTGCGAATCGGACCTGCGGCCTTTTGGAGCCTGGGATCCGTGAGGATCCTGCCTTGGCGGGTGCCGCGGTTCGGGGACAACAGGCAGAGTGTCTCTCCGGCGTTGAGACCGTATCAAGGGGATTGTCGGTCGCCCCTCAGTCCTTCGTCCCAACCTCGATCCAACGTCCCCGACGACTGCTGCGGAGGATGGCCTCGCAGAGGGCGACCTCGTGGTGGCCTTCCTGTGCCGGGGCGAAGAGGACCGGGGTCCTCCGTCCGCTGGCGATGTGCTCGTAGACGGCCCGGTAGTGCATCTTGTGGCTGTCCGGGAAGCCCTCCGGATGCCCTCCCGGGTAGTCGGTGAACCCCGCCACGTCCTCCTGGAATCCGGCCGTCCCGCGCTGGAGGGTCTGGTTGGGTTCGTCACGACGACCCAGGATGAGGTGGTTCGGGTTCTGGAACTCCCACTGGAGGCTGCCCTCGGTTCCGTAGATCCCGATCGCGAGGCTGCACTTCCATCCCGCGGCCACCTGGGAGACGGAGGCGTTGGCATGGACCCGGTCGGCGTGTCCGTGGGAAGACTTCCCGAAGCGCAGCAGGACGCTCCCGAAATCCTCGGTGTCGACCGCGTAGGGGATGCCCTTCTTCGCGGAGGCCTTGGTGAACGTCTTCACTTCTCCACGCGGCCGATAGCGGGTGGGATGGGCGGTCTCGAGGTGGGCGAAGACGGCCTCGGCCTGGGCGCCCAGGATGAAGGAGACGGCATCGATCCAATGGGTGCCGATATCCCCGATGGCCCGGAGCTTCCCGCC
>CAZZKQ010000419.1:0-3530 GCA_964654875.1 uncultured Verrucomicrobiota bacterium
CAGAAGGTGCAGCCACCGGGGCACCCGCGGGAGACGATGATGGAATCCTTGATCGTGGCGAATCCCGGCACTGGCTCGGTGTAGCTCGGATGCGCCGCCCGCATGAACGGCAGCTCGTACAACGCATCGAGATCGGGTCCGTCGACCGGATAGGCCGGGGCCTCCTGGAGGACGGCCCGGTCGCCGTGACGCTGCAGGAGACGCCGCCCGCTGTAGGGGGTCTGCTGGGCCTCGACGACCTTGGTGAGGCGGAGCAGGTGGGTCTTGTCGGCCTGGAGCTCCTCCCACGAGGGCAGCACGATGCAGTCGCTCAGGTCCTCGGAGGCCACGGCCTTGCCGCCGAGGAAGACGGCGGTGCCGCGGATCCCGCGGAAGTCCTTCCGGCCTTCCTGGAGCCGGGAGACGATCTCACGGACGGCCCGTTCGCCCATGCCGTAGACGAGGACATCGGCCTTGGCGAGGGAGAGGATCGAGGGCTTGAGCTTGTCCTCCCAGTAGTCGTAGTGGGCCACCCGGCGCATCGAGGCCTCCATGCCGCCGAGCACCACGGGCACCCCGGGGAAGGCCCGTCGGGCCATCTGGGAATACACGATCGAGGCATGGTTCGGACGCCGGCCCGGGACGCCCCCGGCGCTGTACACGTCGTCCTTCCGCTTGTGACGGGCCGCCGTGTAGTTCGACAGCATGGAGTCCAGGTTGCCGGCGGTGATGCCGACGAAGAGCCGCGGCGTCCCCATGACCTGGATCGACTCGGCATTGGTCCAGTCGGGCTGGGCCACGATGCCGACACGGAGCCCCATCGCCTCGAGCACGCGTCCGATCATCGACGCCCCGAATGACGGGTGATCGACATAGGCGTCGCCGGTGATGATGAGGACATCGAGCTCCGCCCAGCCGCGGGCGTCCATCTCGGCCCGGGTCATCGGCAGGAACCCGTCGGTCTTGGGCGGTCGAACCAGTGGAATGGGTTTGGATCCCATGATAGGGCCGAAGGGAACCGCAGCCCTGCCACGTTGGCAAACCAAAGCAGAGTAAAAGTGTCTGATTTGGGAGGAACGAGGGGCCCGACCTGGGCGGGTCTGTGGAGGGGCAGAGGGAGAGGATCGATGGGGGAGAGGGAGAGATTCGTCGGGTGCAAGGGATTTGAATTCCTGCCGGCAGCGACTCCATCCCGGTTCGGAGGTCTTTCCGGGGCCGTCTCCGGATTCCGTCCCGGCGTGGGTCTGTCCCGTCCCCTGCCTCCCGCCGTTTTGCTCGCCTCCGCGGCGGGGCTCCCCAAGACTCCCGGGAAGCATGACGGCGCCCCATTCGCATCTCCGGGATCTCGACTATTCCGTGGTCCAGCAGTGCATGCACTGTGGCCTCTGTCTGCCCACGTGTCCGACCTACGACGCCACCAAGCTCGAGCGGAACTCGCCGCGGGGTCGGATCTCCCTGATGCGGGCCATCGCCGACCAGCGGATCGAGCCGTCCAAGGCGTTCGGGGACGAGATGTACTTCTGCCTGGGCTGCCTTGCGTGCATGACCGCGTGTCCGGCGGGTGTGGACTATGCGACCCTGTTCGAGCATGCGCGGGCGGAGGTGGAATCCAAGGGACTCCTCGACACGCCGAAGCGGTCCCTCATCCGGCGCCTCACCCTGGGGTGGCTCTTCGAGGACCTGCGACGCCTCCAGCTGCTGGGCAAGGCCATGCTCTGGTGGCAGTCCACCGGGCTCCAGGACCTGGTCCGACGCAGCGGCATCCTCTCGCTGCTCCCGAAGCGTCTCCGGGATCTGGAGGCCATGACCCCCCGGGTGGAATCCGAGTTCTCGGCCGACCTCATCGCCCCGGTCACCCCGGCTGCGGGGACGCGCCGATACCGGGTCGCCATGCTCATCGGTTGCGCCCAGGATCTCACCTTCGCCTCCGTGAACCGCGACACCGTCGAGGTGCTCGCCCGCAACGGCTGCGAGGTGGTGACGCCGCCCCTCCAGAACTGCTGCGGATCCCTCCATGCCCACAATGGCGAGTGGGGGCTGGCCCAGAACCTCGCCCGGAGGAACATCGACCAGTTTCCCCCTGAGGAGTTCGACGCGATCATCACCAACGCCGGAGGCTGCGGCTCCCATCTCAAGCACTACGCCCATCTGCTGGCGGATGATCCCTCCTATCTCCAGCGGGCGCGGCTGTGGGATCGCAAGGTGAAGGACATCCATGAATGGCTGGCCCAGATCGGAGTGGCTGCGCCCGCCGCCGAGGGTGCTCCCGAGCAGGTCGTGACCTATCACGAGTCGTGTCATCTCTGCCACGGACAGAAGGTGGTGAGCCAGCCGCGCCAGCTGCTCCGGCTGATCCCGGGTCTGAGGCTGGTCGAACTGCCGGAGTCCAACTGGTGCTGTGGCAGCGCGGGCATCTACAACATCACCCAGCCCGAGATGGCCTCCCAGCTCCTGGAGCGGAAGATGGACCACGTGTGCAGCACAGGGGCGAGCGTCGTCGCCACCGGCAACCCGGGCTGCCTGATCCAGCTCGAGGCGGGCTGCCGCGGCCGCGGTGTCGCGCTTCGGATCGTGCATCCGATCACGCTGCTCGCGGAGGCCTACCGGAGGATGGGCTGAGCCGTCGGGACCCCGTCGGAAGCGCGGTGGCGGAGGAGGGCCGGCGCGTGGGGATGAGGGCCTATGGCCCCACCCCAGCGGTGCAGTGCGTGCGCGACCGGGCCGGCCCGAGACCTGTCCAGAGGCCCGT
Source organism: uncultured Verrucomicrobiota bacterium (assembly GCA_964654875.1). GTDB lineage: Bacteria > Verrucomicrobiota > Verrucomicrobiia > Limisphaerales > UBA9464 > UBA9464. The sequence continues at coordinate 2,729 of CAZZKQ010000419.1, forward strand.
CTTGCCCGGAAGGTCTGCCTGACACACTCTTGCGGTCCGAACCATGCCTGAGATCCCGTCCCCCGTCCGTTCCTTCAATGTCGACCAGCTGCCCGTGGACATCTTTGCGTCCAACGACGCGATGTCGGAGTTCGTCGCCCACCATGTCCGATCGATCCTGATCGATGCCGTGGCCCGGCAGGGTTCTGCTGCGGCCATCCTGGCCACGGGCAATTCCCAGATCCGGTTCCTCAAGCGCCTCGTCGAGCTGGGCGGCATCGACTGGTCTAGGGTCACGCTCTTCCACATGGACGAATATCTCGGGATCCCGGCCGACCATCCGGCGGGTTTCCGTCGCTACATGCGGGACCGTGTCGAGTCCCTGGTCCGTCCCAGGGTGTTCCACTACATCGGGGGCGATGCCGATCTCCCGCAGATTGAATGTGACCGCTACACGGCGCTGCTCCGGGCCCAGACGATCGACCTGTGCTGCATGGGCGTCGGGGAGAACGGGCACCTGGCCTTCAACGATCCCCCGGTGGCGCGGTTCGACGATCCGGCGTGGGTGAAACTCGTGAAGCTCGACGATGCCTGCAAGATGCAGCAGGTGAAGGAGGGCCACTTCCCGTCCCTCGAGGCCGTTCCCGCCTATGCCATCACCCTCACCCTGCCCGCGCTCGTGACGGCACGTCAGGTCGTCTGCGTGGCTCCCGAGAAGCGCAAGGCGGTTCCGATCCGGGATGCCCTCAAGGGCCCGATCTCGACGTCCTGTCCCGCCTCGTACCTCCGTCGCCAACCGCACGCACGACTCCTGCTCGACACG
>CAZZKQ010000420.1:0-3530 GCA_964654875.1 uncultured Verrucomicrobiota bacterium
GATGCGCACCGAGACCGTCTGCCAGACGTGGTGGGTGTCGAGCTCCACATGGGTCATGACGCGGAACCGTCCCAGAGGTCCATCAGCGTCGGTGCGGAGATTGAGATCGAGATCCAGGCTGTACCCGATGGCGTCCACCAGACCCTCCGGGACGGAAGGGTCCTCGCCACCGGCAGGACGCGACTCCAGGACGGTTGGGATCCAGCGGAGGGTCCCGAGAAGTGAACCGCGTTGGAGGATCTGCAGGGTGGAGGGGTCGGGCGCGTTGAGGAGCCGGTCGACCACCGTATCCAGGGGCACTTCCGAGAGCGTCTCCCGGCCGCGTCCGAACTCGGCGCGCCACAGGAGCACGTTCATCGTGCCCCAGAAGAGGGCGATGCCGAGCATGAGACCGCGGGAGACCACGGGAGAGGGTACCGGTCAATGCCCCGGTCTCAACCCCCAACCTCCTCCCGGACGGACGACGCCGCGATCAGGGAAGCTTCAGGACCGTGCCAACCTTGAGCCGATTCGGATTGATCCCGGGATTGGCAGCCAAGAGGGCCTTCGCCGTGATCCCGTATTTCCGGGCGATGATCGACGGGGTCTCGCCGGGACGCACCGCATGGGATCGGCCGGAGGCGGGACGGGGGCGCTCTGCGGAACCGGTGGTCGTCGAACGGTTGGTGGTGCCCGCTCCAGGCCCCGGTTCCAAGGAACCGCCGGGAGTCGTCGCACCCGGCCGGGACACCGTGCCGGGGTCCGCCGTCGCCAACCGCACCGGAGCCCCACCGCCCGCTCCCGCCTGGGCAACCTGGTTCGTCGGAGCCCTCCCGAGGAGCTCCGTCCGGAGCTGTTGGATCGTTCCCTCCTTCTCGGTGATCTGACGTCGGAGGTTCTCGATCTCAAGGTCATTCTGCTGCCGGCTGAGCTCGCGGCTGAACTTGATCGCCATCTGCATCTCGCAGTTCCGGAGGTTGTCGCCCGCCGAGACGTCGGGCCGCTGACCACGACGCTCCATCAGCTGGACGTAGCGGTGGTAGTGGTAGGCGGCGTCGATGAATTCGAGCTGCCCATAGTAGAGATCGCCCAGGGCGAGGTGTGCCGAGGCGTTTGACGGGTTCGCCAGGACGGCCTGCTCGAAGCTGGCGATGGCCTTCTCCTTCTGGCCTTGGATCGCAAAGTTCTGGCCCTCGATGAAACTGCTCTCCCGCTGCTCGGACCCGGGGCCACCGCCGAGCCGGTCACATCCGGTCAGCCATACCAATCCGGATGCGGCCAAGAGACCACATCCCCACTGCATCCAGGAACCTCCCATGCGCGGAAGGCTAGGCAGGGGAGGTCGGGATGAAAACGGAGAAAAGAGACGCTGGCCGGAGAGGTCGTTCCACGCGCCTGCACGTTCGGGATTTTCCGGTTGCCCCGGGAGGTCCGGCTCCCACCCTGCAGCCGTGGGCAACGCCTCCTCACCCAGACTCCCCCGGGGGGATGCCCGTGCGAATGGATTCACCCTGATCGAGCTCCTCGTGGTGATCGCGATCATTGGCATCCTCGCCAGCATGATGCTCCCGTCGCTCTCCGGCGCGAAGCAGCGGGCCAATCTGATCCGGTGCGTCAACAATCTCCGCCAGATCGGGATCGGCATCCAGATGTACGCCGATGACCACCGGGACAGATATCCGCCCGCCGCCGTTCCCCAGCTCGATCCGAACACCGGGACGCTCCTGGACCCGGGTCCGCGGCCCACGCTCGCCGCGCTGGGTGGAAGGGACCCCCTGAACCCGGGCTGTTTCCCGAACGCCCGCTCCCGTCCGCTCTGGCCCTACATCAAGCCCTCGGAACTCTTCCGCTGCACGGAAGACCGGGGCCAGCCCAGCCTCCCCTGTTCCTCCGACTGCGCCCCGTCCTTCACGCCGTCGAACTACCGCACGATCGGCAACAGCTACCAGTACAACGGTGGACAGCTCACGGTTCTCAGCGGGGGTGGGTTCCTCGAATTCGACAACGCCCCGACCGTGCCGGAGACCCTCGCGGGCCGACCCGAGGGTTGGATCCCGGAACCGACCCGGTTCATCGTGACCTATGAGCCTGCGGCACGGCTCTACGGATGCCCGGCGACCGGTCCGCGCTGGTTCCAATGGCACCGCAGCGCCGCCGGTCCGGTCGAGTTCGTCGACCCGCGCAATGCGCCCGCCCGGTTCGTCTCCCCCATCGGCTTCGCCGACGGACACGTCCAGCAGCACAACTTCACACGGGCGCTGACGGTGGATCCCCTGCACCCCTATGAGGCGACCCCGGAATGGATGTGGTACAAGGGGCGACGGCGGTAGAGGGGTGGAAAAGGATGCGTGGGGAAAGTTGATCTCGCGCGGGGGGCGGACGCTGGGTTCACTGGTTCCATGCACCTGCACCCACGGATCCTCACCGGACTCGGCCTCGCGGTTTTGAGGATTGCCCTTCCGCTCGAGGCCGCCGAGTTCACCGCGAAGGACCGTCAACCCACCCCGGAGGAGCTGAAGGGGCTGCCCGCGGTTGCCTCCCCGGAAAAGGCGGCAGCCCTGAGAAAGGACGTCCAGTTTCCGGCCGGGTTCGACGTCTCCATCTTCGCCACGCCACCCGCCGTCAACTACCCCGTCTTCGTCGGGTCCGCTCCCGACGGCACCCTCTACGTCTCCAGCGATGGGAATGGGTCGCTCGACCGAAAACCCCATCTTGGACGGGTCCTCAGGGTCCGGGACACCAACGGCGACGGACAGGCCGACGAGGTCCGGGCGTTCGCTCCGGATGTCGATTCCCCCCGCGGCCTGGTCTGGGACCATGACCGCCTCTATCTGCTCCACCCGCCTGATCTCAGCGTGTTCATCGACAAGGACGGCGATGGTGTCGCCGAGGAGAAGAAGACCCTCGTCTCGGGATTGGCCTTCACCTTCAAGGATCGTCCCGCCGACCACTCCTCGAATGGAATCGAGCTGGGCATCGACGGATGGATCTACGCCGCGATCGGTGACTTCGGGTTCATGGAGGCGACCGGCACCGATGGCCGCAAGCTCCAGCTGCGCGGGGGCGGGGTCCTCAGGGTGCGGCCGGATGGATCGGAGATGGAACTCTTCGCCGACGGCACGCGGAACATCCTCGAGGTGGCCGTGAGCCCGCTGCTGGACGGGTTCTCACGCGACAACACGAACGACGGCGGAGGTTGGGACATCCGTCTGCACCACTTCAGCGGCTACACCCAGCATGGATACCCGCGGCTCTTCAAGAATTTCCCCGACGAGATCATCCAGCCCCTCGCCGACTACGGTGGCGGATCCGGCTGCGGTGCGGCCTGGATCGATGAACCCGGCTTCCCGGCCGCCTGGAACAACGCCCCGTTCACGGCCGACTGGGGGACGGAATGGATCTACCACCACGGCCTGACCGAGAAGGGCGGAACCTTCGTCGCGACACAGGAACCCTTCGCGAAGCTCCCCCGGGTCACTGATCTCGACGTCGATGCGATGTCCACCCTGTATGCCGCAAGCTGGAAGGGGGCCTCGTTCACCTGGGTCGGA
>CAZZKQ010000421.1:0-3520 GCA_964654875.1 uncultured Verrucomicrobiota bacterium
CGATCTCGGAGCGGGCGAGGTCCGCGGCGGTGCGGTCCCGGTCCAGCTGGGCGAGCTCGAAGTCCCGCTGCGAGGCGAGCCCCCGCTGGTCCTTGAAGAGCGACTCGATCCGATGGAACTGCTGTGAGGCCGTGGCGGCGCTCACGCGGGCGACGTCGAGGCGCGCGCGGGCGGCCTCGATCCCCAGCGGCATCGCCCGCTCGAGCTCGGACACCTGCCCGTTCAGGGCTTCGAGCCGTTCCTTCGCGGCATCCCGGCGCTGACGGGCCAGCTGGAGCTGCTGCTGAAGGTTGGCCAGAAGGTTCGGATCGTTGTCCGTCAGATCGAACAACAGGTCCCCCTGGCGTACATACTGGCCCTCCATCACGTGGGATTTCTGGACCCTCCCGGCGAGCGGGGCCTCGATGGTCGTGGTCCGCTCCAACGGATTGTAGGCGATCACACGGCCTCCGCCCTGGACGAACTGCCGCCAGGGGAGAAAGGCGACCGCGACGATGCAGAGGATGAACAGGAACGTGAGCGCCTTGCTCAGGAACCGGACGCGTCGGAGGGAACTCGGGAGATCGAGGGCGTGGAAACCCGCCCGGTCCGACAGAAACGGCATCGGATCGTCCACGCGGTGATGGGGATCAAGCGCAGGGTCGCTCATGCGGAGGGAGGCGTGTTGGAGGTCGGCATGACGCCATGCACATCCCCCAGTCTCAGGACCTGGTCGCAGCGTCGGATCAGGTCTGGATCCCGCGTCACCAGGATCAGGGTCCAGGGGTTGCCAGGCGCAAAGAGGAACGGGGCCAGCCCCTCCACGGAGGCCGTGTCGAGACCCTCGAGGCATTCATCGAGGATCAGCAACCGGGGGCGACCGACGATCGCGCGTGCCAGGACGAGGCGGACCCTCTGGGTGCTGGTGAGGGGTCTCCCGCCGGCCACCAACGGAGTGTCGATGCCGGCGGGCCAGTTCAGGACCGCCGTGAGCAGACCCACGGCCTCGAGCGCGCTCCGCACCTCGGTCGGTCCGATGTTGGCCCGACCGAGGGAGACGTTTTCCAGGATGGTACCGCTGATGATTTCCGTGCCGCGGACCAGAGCGACATCCTCCCGCAACGCATCCAGAGCCCAGTGTCTAAGGTCGACCCCGTCCACCAGAAGCTCACCCTGATCGATGGGACGCAGCGCGAAAATGAGGTCGAGGAGCGTGCTGGATCCATAGCCGGCGGCGCTGACCATCGCCACCCTGGATCCCGCCGGGAACCGGAAGGAGAGGTCGTGGAACAGCGGGGTGGAATCCGGGTAGGTGAAACCGATGTGGCGTCCCTCCACGACAGCAGGCCCCACCCGCTGCGACTGGGCCGTCTGTCGCTCCGGCTCGACCGGCAGATCGACGAGGTGGCCCAGCTTGTCCGACGAGGCCAGGGCATCATACCAGGCGGCCAGCTGCTTGCTCAGCTTCGCGATCGAATCGACGATCGCGGTCAGGATGAGCTCGCTGGCGACCAGCTGGCCGAGGGTCAGTTCCCCGCGGAGCACGAGAAACGTGCCGAGGGTCAACATCGCTCCGCTGGCGACGGCCTGGAGGCTGAGCAGACCGATGATCTGTCGCAGGAGGATGCTGAAGTGGCGTTCACGCTTGAGGAGATAGTCCTGCGAGAGAGCATCGGCCTTCCTGCAGGCAAACTCGGCGGCTCCCGTGCCCTTGAACAGGGTGGGATACCGCGCCAGCTGCTCGAGCCAGTCCACGACCGCATGCTTGGCGTAGGACTTCTCGATGCTGGTCTTGACGCCGTTGTGTCCGAGGGGTCCGAGGATCGCGACCAGGCAGAGGATCAATGTCAGCGAGAAGGCGAGCAGGTAGGGGTGGTAGAAGGAGAGCACCACGAGGCCGATCACGGTCGACAGGGCCACGTTGACGCCCTCCAGCAGGAGGGTGGAGCTGAGCTTCTGGAGGGTGACCACCTCGAAGAAGCGGTTGATCATCTCCGGTCCCAGCGACCGCTCGAAGTCCCCGATCCGGCAGTGGGGAAGCCGGTAGGAAAGGTCCGCCGCCATCCGGACGAAGAGCCGCCGCTCGATCGTCTCCATCACGTAGGCCTGGGTGCCCCGCATCAGGGCACTGACACCGAGGAACATCCCCAGGGCGATGGCGATGAGGATCAGGGCCTGGAGGAAGACCTTCTGTTCTCCGCCGAAGGCGATGTTGTTGACCACCGCATCCACGGCCATCGGCTGCGCGATCAGCAGCACGCCGTTCATGAGGGAGAACAGCAGCAGCACCTCGATGTCCCGACGCTCCGGCCGGAGGATGCCGAAGAACCGCTGTCGGGGCGACGGATGGCGATGGGCAGGGGAACCGGGGTTGCCTTTGGAATTCATCCGAGGGTTGGTCGAACCAGCACGATACCCAGTTTCGGTCATTTGGCAAAGGTACTGGAATCCCTTCCGATGATTCCCAGGCGGGCCTTGGACGAGCCGGCGGCGGAGGCGTGGTTTTGGAGATGGGGATTGGCCAACAACCTGTGAACAACCCCGTTGGAGCCCCTGTTCGGCCGGGCGAGAATGTTCGTTCCGTCCAGCATCCCTTCCGGAAACTCCCTTGAACACACCCGTCCGTTCCCGAATGAACGTCGCTCCCGCCTCCGAATCGGTTCCGACCCCGCTCCCCTGCCCGGGGCGGCCACCGCATCAGGGCAATCCCCGTCGGGTTCGCGGGCGGACCGCCTGGATCGAGAAGGCGGCCGTCGCCCTTGCCGCTGTCGCGGAGGATGAGATGCGCCGGAGACTGCCGGGTTTGTAGGGAGGAGGTATTGCCCGTCGCCGGAATTGCCCGTCGCCGGAGGTGACGCCGGCGCCCCATTCCCGTCCGTCGGCGTCAACGCGGCCCGGATTGCGGGGGTGAGGAGGATGTCCGGGCCCACTCCAGCCAGAACGACAGGACAATCAGGGTCCACAGGGCACGACCATGGTCGGCACGTCGTTGGAGATGCTCCTCGAACACGGAGTGCGCCCCGCTCCGTGAGACGCCCACCGAGTCGAGGGCGCTGTCGGAAAGTCGATCCGCGGCCCAGGTCTTGAGGGGCCCCCGCAGCCAGGCCGCCAGCGGAACCGACAACCCCCGCTTGCGGCGATGGACGATGGAGCGCGGGAGGTATCGTAGGGCGTAGTCCTTGAGGAAGGCCTTGGTGGTCAGCCCCCGCACCCGGTCCGAGGCGTGGAGGGCCGCGGCATAGTCGAGGACACCCAGGTCGAGGAACGGGGCACGCAGCTCGAGTGCGGAACTCATGCCGGCCCGGTCCGCCTTGGTGAGGAGGCCCTCGGCCAGACTCGTCTCAAGGTCCAGCTGCTGGACCCGGTCCAGGAGTTCCGGTCCCTCGGGAATCGGACCCGGAAGGGGCACTGGGTCGATCCCGAGACGGCCCAGGAGAGCCGGTGGGATGTTCGAGTTCCAGATCTGGTGGCGTGTGATGCCGTCAAGGTCGGCACCCGCGACGAACCGCTTCAACAGGAAGGAGAGGGTGACCTTCTTGTC
>CAZZKQ010000422.1:0-3518 GCA_964654875.1 uncultured Verrucomicrobiota bacterium
GACCGAGGAGGGCGACGAGCTCGCGGTCGGCGACCGAGAAGGAGACCTGTTCGACGGCGGCGACGTCGCCGAACCGTTTGGAGACAGAGCGGAGTTCGATGCTCATTCGGTGTGGGAGGATTGGCCCCGGGCCATCTCGCGATGCTGGCGGGTTTCCAGCCAGGCCTTCACGACCAGGGTGGCGATGGCGAGGAAGGTCAGGAGACTGGCGACGGCGAAGGCGGCCGTGCCCTGGTGTTCGGAATTCAGGGTGTCGACCCAGAGGGCGAGCGGGATCTCGCCCGGTACGGGTTTGCTGACGACGTAGACGGCACCGAATTCCCCCATGGCCCTGGCGTTGGCGAGGATGACGCCATAGAGGACGGCCCAGCGGACATCGGGCAGCGTGACATGCCAGAAGGTCTGCCAGCCGCTGGCCCCGAGGGTCAGGGCGGCTTCTTCAAGGTCGGGCCCCCGCGACTGCATCAGGGGGATCAGTTCCCGGGCGACGAACGGAATCGTCACGAAGAGGGTGGCGAGGACCATTGCCGGGAGGGCAAAGACGATGCGGAAGTCATGCTCACGCAGCCAGGGTCCGAAGTATCCCTGGGCTCCGAACAGGACAAGGAGCATGACCCCGACCACCACGGGCGAGATGGCGAACGGCAGGTCGATCAGGGTGACGAGCAGGGGTTTTCCGGGGAACCGGAACCGGGTGATCGCCCACGCGGCGGCCACACCGAAGACGGTGTTGAGCGGGACCACGATGACCGCCAGCAGCACGGTGAGCCGGAGCGAGGCCAGCGTCCGGGAATCGCGCAGCGCGTCGAGATAGGGTTTCAGACCCCGTCCGAAGGCCTCACCGAAGACGCTGGCGAGCGGTAGCACCAGGAATAGGCCGACGAACACGAGGGCCAGTCCGATGAGCAGGCAGCGGATGGCGAGGCTCTCGGTCGGACCCGAGGCCGGTGCGTGGCTGCTGGAGTGGTGGGTGACGTGGCCGGCCATGTCACGATTGGAAGCGCCGCGTCCAGCCCTCGAGCAGGTTGATGGCGGCGAGGATCACGAAGGAGACACCCAGGAGAAACACGGCGATGGCGACGGCTCCCTCGAGTTCGTAGGCATCGAGTTTCTCGATGATGAGCTGTGGGGCGATCTGGGTCTTGAAGGGCACGTTGCTGGAAATGAACTGGATGCTGCCGAACTCACCCACCGCACGGGCGAAGGCGAGGGTGAACCCGGTCAGGATCGAGGGAATGAGGGCCGGCAGGATCACCGTCAGGAAGGTGCGTCCGCGTCCGGCGCCCAGACAGGCGGCGGCTTCCTCGATGCTGCGGTCGAGCGACTCCAGGACCGGCTGAACCGTTCTGACCACGAAGGGCAGGCTGACGAAGGTGAGGGCGATCACCACGCCGATCCGGGAGTAGGCCAGCTTGAGTCCGTCGGGGCCGAAGAGATCCCCCAGCGGACTTCCGGGGGCGAACCAACGACCCATCCATCCGGTGGGCGAATAGACGCTCGCGAGGGCGAGCCCCCCCACGGCCGTTGGCAGGGCGAAGGGGACATCGATGAGGGCATCGAGGAATCGACGCCCCGGGAACGTGTACCGAGTGAGCACCCAGGCCAGCAGGGTACCTCCGACGACATTGATCAGGCCCGCAAGGGCCGAGGCGGTGAAGGTGAGCCGATAGGCGGCGAGGGCCCGGGGACTGCTGACATGGTGCCAGAATTCCGCCCAGCCCAGCTGGGTGGAACGCAGCAGCAGGGCTCCCAGGGGGATCAGCAACAGGAGGCTCAGGTAGAAGACCGTGAACCCCAGGGTGAGGCGGAAGCCGGGCAGGACTCGTGGGCGGGGGGAGGACATCCGGATCAGCGCTGGTTCTGGTGGATCTCGTCGAAGAGGCCACCCTCGGCGAAGTGCTGTTTCATGACGGCATCCCATCCCCCCAGGTCGCGGTCGACATCGATCAGGGTGATGGGAGGGAACTCGTTGCGGTGGCGGGCCAGGACTTCCTTGTTGTGCGGACGAAAGTGGAGGCGGGCCATGATTTCCTGGGCCTCAGGAGTGTAGAGGTACTCCACGTAATCCCGGGCGGCATCGAGCAGCTGGTGTTTGCGGGCGATCCGTTCCACGACGGCCACCGGCATCTCCACGTTGAGGCTCGATCCGGGAACCACGGTCTCGAAGCGGGCCTTCGGATATTCCTTCTGGATGGAGGCGAGTTCGGCCTCGAGGGTGATCAGGACGTCCCCCATCCGGCGTTGCACGAACGTGATCGTCGCGCCGCGTCCACCCGTATCGAGGACCGGGGCATGGGAGAACAGTTGGGCCACGAAGGCTCGTGCCTGGGCCTCGTCCCCTCCGGACTTCCTCAGGGCATGGCCCCAGGCCGATAGGTAGGCATTGCGCCCGGTGCCGCTGGTCTTGGGATTGGGGAGGGTGATCGTCACCCCGTGTTGCACCAGATCATCCCAGTCCCGGATATGGCGTGGATTGCCCTCGCGGACCAGGAAGAGGACGACGGTGGAGTAGGGGGCCGAGTGGTTCGGGAACAGGGAACGCCAGTCCTCCGGCATGAGACGGCCGCGTCGGGCGATGAAGTCGACGTCGCTCACCGTGTTGAGGGTGACCACGTCGGCGTCGAGTCCATCAACCACCGCCCGGGCCTGCTTGCTGGCCCCGGCGTGGGAGTTGACGACATCGATGTCCTGCCCGGTACGGGCCCGGTACCACGGTTTGAATCCCGCATTGAGAGCGCTGAAGAGCTCCCGACCGAGGTCGAACGAGGCGTTCAGCATCTGCGGCTGGCCCGCCTTGTTGCGGGGCATACCCCCGGGTTGGCAGCCCGCGCCCAACAGCGCGATCCACCCCACCAGGCAGAGCATGTACCTTTGTTTCCCGTGCACAGTGACGTAATCATGAAAATAAACTACATCGAGTCAATAGGGTTTATGTGGAATTGATCTGCTGACGGATGATCGGGTGAGCTGGGTTGCGGAGCGCCGTTGGAGTGGCGCTGAAGCCTTGTTCCAGGGTCCTTGTTCCGCCAACGTCCCCCCTTTCCACCGTGGATCTCGGTATACCCAATGCGATTGCTGGACTTCTCGTAGGCACCGTCGTGGGTGCAACCGGGGTCGGTGGGGGTGCGTTGATGACCCCGATCCTGGTGCTGGTGTTCGGGGTGGCTCCACAGACGGCGGTGGGGACCGATCTGCTGTACGCGGCCCTGACCAAGGTGTTCGGAACGGCCGTCCATCATCGTCATGGGACGGTGGATTGGCCGGTGGTCCGGCGTCTGGCCTTTGGAAGCCTGCCGGCTTCGGCGGCGACGCTGGCCTGGATGACCTGGACCTCGACCTCCCAGATTCGGGGTGGATTCCTGATCCAGGCTGTGGCGGTGGCTCTGGTCATCACCTCGGTGGGCATCCTCTCGAAGGATTGGCTCCAGCAGATGGGGCGTCGAGGACACGCGGGGGTGCTGGGGGTGCTGGGGCGTTCCCAGGTGGCCCTGACCGTGCTGGCCGGGGCGATCCTTGGG
>CAZZKQ010000423.1:0-3518 GCA_964654875.1 uncultured Verrucomicrobiota bacterium
GCAGGGCCGCCACGGTGCGGCACATCCTCACCCGTGGCGTTCTCCTGTTCGTCATCGGCCTCGTCTACTCCGGCGGGATCTCGGAAGGATGGGAGGAGGTCCGATGGCTTGGGGTCCTGAACCGTATCGCGATCTGTTACACGATCACCGCACTCCTCTTCACCGTCCTCCCCGTCCGGGCCCTCGTACCGCTCGCCGCCGCCGGCCTGGTCGGCTATTGGGCGATCCTGTCCTTCGTTCCGATCCGGGACATCACGCTCGAGAAGGGGGCGATCACCCGTCTCTCCGCGAAACGCGGCGAGACGAATGTCGTGCGGCTCTACGAGACCACCACGAACCACGTTCGGGGCCGTTTCCTGCCCGGACAGAATGTCGCCCACCACTTCGACTTCGAGCACCTGCCCGGTCGGCGCTATGACACCTACTGGGATCCGGAGGGCATCCTGAGCACCCTCCCCGCGGTCGTGTCCTGTCTCATCGGACTCTTCGCCGGAGTCTGGCTGGTGGGGGGATCAGCCTCCTCCACCGGGGGCTCCCGGACTTTTGGCCTGCTGCTTTCCGGATTCGTCCTCGTGGTCCTCGGGATGGCGTGGTCGATGCACCTCCCGATCATCAAGAAGATCTGGACCTCCTCGTTCGTGCTGGTCACCGGGGGCTACAGCCTGATGCTGCTCGGACTGTTCCACCAGACGATCGACGTCTGGGGCTGGCGTCGGTGGTGCGAACCCTTCATCTGGATCGGATCCAATGCCCTCACGATCTATCTCGCCGCGCGCTTCCTGGGATTCGGGAACCTGGGCCAACGGATCGCCGGTGGACCGATACGATCCCTCTTCGGCCCCTTCGGCGATGTGCTGGTGGCCCTTGTCTCGGTGACCCTGCTCCTGGCCTTCGCACGGTTCCTGTACCAGCGGAAGGTCTTCATCCGGCTCTGAGCCGGTCCGATCCGGCCCCGATCGCCATGAACCTCGAGGTCCGCGGTCTCCGCAAGCAGCTGGGGGGGGCCACGGTCCTCCGGGACGTCCGGTTCCGGGTCGGCGACTCCGAACGGTTCTTCCTCCTGGGCCCCAGCGGCAGCGGCAAGACCACCCTGCTCCGGCTCCTCGCTGGTTTCCTGGAGCCCGATGCGGGCGACATCCTGCTCGATGGTCGTTCCGTCCTCGGGGTTCCGGCCCATCGGCGGCCCATCGCCCTGGTGTTCCAACAGCCAGCGCTCTGGCCCCACCTCACCGTCGGGGACAACCTTGGATACGGTCTCGATGTCCGGGGCGTCACCGGTGCCGAGCGAAAACGCCGGATCGCCGACGCCCTGTCCCTCGTGCGGCTCGAGGGCTTCGAGGGCCGTCGGCCAACGGAACTCTCCGGCGGACAACAGCAGCGGGTCGCCCTCGCCCGGGCCGTGGTCATCCGCCCCGGGATGCTCCTCCTCGACGAACCCCTCTCCCACCTCGACCCCCCGCTCCGTCGGGGACTCCGTGAGGAGCTCGTCGGAATCCAGCGGACGCTCGGGATCCCGATGGTCTGCGTCTCCCACGACCGCCAGGACGCCCTGTCGATCGCCCATCGGATCGCCCTCCTGAACGAGGGCTCCGTCCTCCAGGAGGGTCCACCGTCGGACCTGTTCCTGCGCCCTGAGACCCCTTTTGTCGCCGACTTCCTGGGGGAGATGAACTGGGGGTCCGGGACCATCACGGCCCGGGGGACCGATGGACTCGAGGTGGGGTCGCCTCTCGGTGTCCTGCGGTCCACGTCCGACATCCCCTCCGGAATCGGCACACCGGTCCGGATCGGCATCCGCCCCCGCGATCTCCACCCGCTCCAGGCGGGTCCCAACACCCTTTCCGGAACGGTCCTGGAGTCCGTTGGAGCGGGTGAACATGACGAATCGGTCATCCAGCTGGCGTCGGGAGCCCGGCTTCGTTGGCATCATCTGACGGGGCCCCGGCGCGTGCGCGCGGGAGACGCAATCACGCTCGGGATCGACCCGGAACACGTGCTCCTGTTCCCGGCGGCCTGACCCTCCGGTCCCCGTCCTGAGGAACCCGGGCGGAACCCGGGGCCACCCCTGCGGAACCCGCTCGGGGAGCTGGGTCGCTCGAGGCGTCGTTCCCTCCAGGGGAATCCCGGAGCCGGTGGAACCATCACGGCAGCAAGGGTCCCTCCCGATGTCGCGATGCGCTTCCGGCAGATCCCCACACCGCTGTACAGGGACCGTTGGGGGCCCTGGTTCGGACGGCGTTCCGAGCCTCCAGTCCACCCCGTGCCAGGCCGGGGAGGATGACCGTCTTGTAAGCTGGAATCAGGGGCGGTGTTTCAACCGATCACGACGCGTGGGAGGGCGTCTGACTGGGCAATGAACGAGGTGACCCCACTGGAACCTCGTGAAGCCAACCCAGGAAATCAACCGACATCATCATGACACTCATCGCCTCCAAGATCGCCCTCCCGACGACAACCCCACGCCGGACAATCGTCCCGGCACGGAAGCCCGCACCCATGGCGGGCCCGATCGGACGGCGTCCCACGGCTGCCCTCCCCGGCACCGCCGGCCATCCCCGCACCAAGGCCGCGGCCCGGACCGCGGCGCCCACCCGACCCCTCTCGATCTCGGTGCCCCGCTCCGATGTCGAACCAGCCCCGGTCGCCACCCGGGACCGGGACTCGAGGGGCCTCGCCCGCGACGGCGAGCTGAACCTCCGCCGGTATCTCCGCGAGATCAGTGACACGCCGCTGCTCACTCTCGAACAGGAGGGCCTCCTCGCGGCACGGATCCGCAAGGGCGACGCGGAGGCCCGCGACCGCATGATCCGATCCAACCTCCGGCTCGTCGTGAAGATCGCGAAGGACTTCGATGGCATGGGCCTGCCGCTGCTCGACATGATCAACGAAGGCAACATCGGCCTCATGCGGGCGGTGGAGCGGTTCGATCCCCGCAAGGGAGCCAAGCTTTCGACCTACGCGGCCTGGTGGATCAAACAGTCCATCAAGCGGGCCCTTGCCAACCAGGGGAAGACCATCCGGCTCCCCGTCCATCTCGTCGACCGCGTCGCGAAGATCCGTCGGACCGGCAACCGCCTCCACGAGGAACTCGGCCGCGAGGCGACCGATGCCGAGATCGCAGAGGCCCTCGGCATGACCCGGGAACGCGTCACCGAGCTGGTCACCGCCAGCTACAGGCCGGCGTCACTCGACGCCCCGATGGGTGACGATGCCGAGACCCAGCTCCAGGACATCGTCCCCGACGAGAACATCCAGACCGCCTACGAGGACTACGAGGCCCAGACGCGGCTGGAGCTGCTGCGCGAGCTGGTCGCAGGGCTCGACGAGCGGGAACTCACCATCATCCGGTACCGGTACGGACTGGATGGCGGACCGGAGCGCACGCTCGAGGAGGTTGGAAACCGGTTCGGTGTCACCCGGGAACGGATCCGCCAGATCCAGGGCACCGCCCTCGCGAAGCTGCGTCGGATGATGGAGCGGCGCGACACGATCCTCGATCCCGACATGGAGGCCTTCCG
>CAZZKQ010000424.1:0-3517 GCA_964654875.1 uncultured Verrucomicrobiota bacterium
CTCCATCGCCCTTACTCGGTGTCTGGGCATCCCCATGTGAGTCCCCTCTGCATCCCTGAATCGAGGCTGCACGGCATCCCCGGGATGGAGGCCAGGAAGAGGAAAGACTGAGGACAGATTCTTGAGGTGGTGGCGTTCCTCGATGGCGTCGCGGTCCAGAATGGTGACGGCGCGTTCCACGTCGTTCTGACCGGCGGTGTCGGCTCGAGTCCTCTGCGACCCGGTCACGCGGGCGCGGCTCCGACCGGATTCGAATTGTCTCAAGCTCGTCTCGGCGTAGCGTCAACGCATGACCTTCCCTTCGACCATGGTGCTATTCGTCGCGTCGTTTGTCGTCGCTTCCACCGCCACGGCGCAATCCAAGACGGAAAGAACCACCCTGACTGATGGCAAAGGGCGAACCGTCGGTTCTGCGACAACGCACACGACCGGCAATACCGAGAGGACCACCCTCCGGGATGCCTCGGGTCGCACCGTGGGCACCGCAACAACCCGTCCCACCGGCTCCAGCAGCGAGCGCACCACTTTCACGGATGGCCAGGGTCGCAGCACGGGGTCGGCGACAACCCACACCACGGGCACCTCGGAGCGGACGACCTTCCGCGATGCATCCGGCCGTACCACTGGGACTGCTGTGACCCGGCCCGCCGGCTCAACCACTGAGCGGACCACGTTCACCGACGGCAAAGGGCGCAGTTCCGGCTCCGCGACGACTCACACCACCGGCAGTTCGGAGCGCACCACCTTTCGGGATTCGTCGGGCAGGACCACCGGATCGGCAACCACCCGCCGGTGAGGTCGAGTCGGTCGCTCCGAAAGAACAACGCGAACTGGAGGGACGCCTTCAGAAAGACCTCCTGGGATGGTGCTCGGGAAATCGCCGCAACGATTCCTGCCCACCTCGGAGGTCAAAGATCTGCACTTCCACGGAACGGAGATCCGCAAACCCATTCCGTCCCACCAGGTCTATAAGGGGACGGTCTTCTCGTTGGTGGATCAGGCATTGAACTTCGTCATGTCGAAGGTCAATCGGAGGGTGGGCACCCGTTCCGAGGGTCCGCAGGCGCCTGTGGAGTATGAGATCCCCCGGGACGCCGTCGCGGAGGCTATCTTGAAAGCGGTCGTGCACCGGGACGACGACTCGAACGCCGCGGTGCAGGTCATGTTGTTCGCCGATCGGCTTGAGATCTTGAACCCGGGTGGATGGATCCCGCCCCTGACGGTCGAGGCTCTGCGCGGCCCCATCCATCGATCCCGTGCAACCCACTGCTGGTGGAGCCCATGTTCCTGGCGCGGTACATCGAGCGGGCGGGGACGGGCACCTTAGAGATGGCGTCTCTTTCCCGCGCAGCCGGGCTCCGGGAACCCGAGTTCCGGCTCGAACACGGTTCGTTCATTCAGGTCCTTTGGCGGCCCGTGACCGTGCCCCCCGAAGTCGCCCCGCACGTTGAAACCTTCTGAAGGCGATCACCCGTCAGGCGACCCTGGCGGCAAAGACATGAAATGGCGTATTTTTGTCCGCGGACGTAATGGTGGCAGAGGCCTACAAGGAGAGAGCGGGGTGGTGATCCTTCGCTGGAGGCCGAAGCCGAATCTCCCCGCCTAATCGTTTCGCTGTACCTTGATAAACCTTGCAGGGTGTTCCTGAGGGATCCGGCGCTGAATTGAGAATCTGGAACCCGATTGAATCCGGACGGTTTCCACGACGGACCAGGACTCCAGGTCACTCGACTCGTGGATGGTGAGGGTTGGTTGTCCGCTGCCCATGATGGTAATCAAAATCGAATCGACCCCATCCATCCGGATCTGCAATTCCACATCCTGGGAATCGACAGGCTTGGGTAGCGATAGTGGATCCATTCCACTACGAACCTCGACTCCGTCACCCACGCCATCTCCATCCGTGTCGAAATGGTTGGCCGATGTCATGGAGACCCACCGCTCGAATCCGTCCGTAAGCCCATCGCGATCCTGATCCCCAGAGGTGTCCAGAATAAGACGATTGTCCACCATCACGACGACCTCGGTGGGCGCTTGGAGGGGTGGGAGGAGGGGGTCGCTTCGGGCCAGGAGTTCGGCACGATCGGATCGTCCGTCGAAGTCGCTGTCGGCGAGCGAGGGTTCGGTTCCGGAACGTCGGATCTCGAATCCACTGCTCAGGTGGTCACCATCTTCATCATCGGTGGTGTCGAGGACAAAGGGGTTGATCAGGGCAAGGGGGATCTCGGTGGGGGCTTGGAGGGGTGCAAGGAGGGGGTCGCTTCGGGTCAGGAGTTCGGCACGATCGGATCGTCCGTCGAAGTCGCTGTCGGCGAGCGATGGTTCGGTTCCGGAACGTCGGATCTCGAATCCAGTGCTGAGGCCATCCCCATCGTCATCCGCAGTGGTGTCGAGCCTGACTGCCTGCACGAGATACAAGGTCACAACCACGGTTCCCTGAGCCATCAAGTATGTCTGCGACAGGATCAGCAACCATGACGCGACCATAGCGCGGACGAGGAGGGCCGGAGGCTTCATCGCAACGGTAAGGATGCCACGATGTCGATGGGGTGACGTGAGTCGGGTCCCCGGGTGTCACAGGGTAGCGTTGCTCCCGTCAATAAAGGCCATTGGCATGGTAGCGTTGGTTATCGATCCAGCGGTAGTAGATTGAATCCATGGAAAACCGGAGCGCCTGGCCTCGCAGCAGGCCAAACCACTCCTTATTGAAGATAAACAAGTCCTCCCATCCGGATCCCCCACCGAAGTCGCATACCTTGAAGTCATCCACCTCGCCGAGATGCCACCCCCCAATCCAATCCCTCTGATGCCGACCCAGGAGATTCCCCTTGCCGTCGTTGGAGAGGATTCCAAGAAACTGATGGTTACCCCAGTCGAGTGTGTTGAGTACCACGAAGTCCGACACTCCATTGCCATCGCGGTCGAAGGGCTTGATGACATCATCGGGCTGGAAGTCCCATCCAGTTATGGCATTCGAGAGGAGATTTAATGAGGCGAGCTTGCCTTGCCGATTGAACTGGAAAAGGCCGAGGTATTCGGTGTCCCAGGCCTTCCCGTTGAAGATGCCGAAATCCGTCACTCCATCCCCATTCCAATCCCCGAGGAGATACTGGTCCCGGCGATTCAGATTCCAGACAATCCCCGTTGAGATCTGTCCATTAAACCGATCGGAGAGGGCGAACTGGCCGTTTCGTAGCGATACATAGATGTGGATGTGGACCCGGTTCCAATCGGTTTGGTTGATGGCAACGATGTCGTCGGCACCATCTCCGTTGATGTCGATGAACTCAAAGCGTTCGCGGCGTCCCATTTCCCAGCCCGGGAGGAACCGGTCAAACCGCTCGACAAGCTCGAGGCGGTTCGAGGCGTCCACCCGGTAGATACCCAGTTGTGGGAATTGCCAATCGGTTCCGTTAAATATGGCCAACCAGTCTTTGAACCCATCGCCGTCGAAATCCTCAGATCTGACAACATCACCCGTGCGCATCGCCCATCCGGTCAGTGAGGAGTCGTACCT
>CAZZKQ010000425.1:0-3513 GCA_964654875.1 uncultured Verrucomicrobiota bacterium
TGGTTCTCCACCTGGGCGGTGTAATTGGTGTCCTGCCGGTTCACCGCCTCCACCTTCCGCGAGAGCGCCACCGGTCGCTGGGTGTCCATGGATGCCGGCGATTTCGACCGCGACGGCGCGGAGGACATCCTGTTGGGGTCCTACATCAAGGGGCCCACGCCAGTCCCCACCGCGTTGCTCGACGGATGGCAGAAGACGGGTCGGCCCCTGCTGCTGCTCCGGAACACCACGCCTGCGGGCGGTCAGGGCCCCGTCACCCCATTGAAATCCCCATGACATCCCATCCTGCATCGACCCACATCGCCATCAGGATCCGGGCCCGCCTCGCCGCCCTGGTGGTGGGACTCACCGTCCTGTGCGCCGGGTGTGTCTCGACCCGTCCCCAGACGCCCCCGGCCGGCTCGGCTCCGACCGTGGGCGAGGATGCGTCGTCCCAGTCCGCCCAACAGATCATCGTGGAATGGATCCAGAACCGAAATGTCGCCGAATGGATCCTCGCACGGTTGGCTGGGGCCTGCTGGGACGTCTCCCAGAAAAAGGCCTCCGCCGAGGCCCGCTTCGAGATCCTGGAGCTGCGCGCGAATTATGCGTCCTCGTGCATGTCCATGATGAATGGAATCACTCCCCGGTCCCAGATCGTGGGCATGGCCATCCTCACCGAGATGGTCCACCGCGTCTGGGTGGTCGAGGGGCGGGCTGCGACGCTGTTGGGGGCCGAGGCAGCTCCGCTCGAAGCAGCCCTGGGCGAGATCCGGAAAGGGATGCTGACCGAATGCCTCCGATACTTCTCCCAGGAGGAGGTCGACCGCATCATGAAGGGTGTTGAATCCTGGCGTGCGGCCCACCCGGGACGGATGGATGTGACATTCCTGCGGTTCGACACCACGACCGACGAGGTGGCGAAGACCCTTGGGAATGTTGGGGATGATCCCGGGGGGCTCTTCGGCTCGCTCGACGGACGCCTCTACAACGCCCTCCTTCTGGGGGAGCGGATGATCTTCCAGCTCAGCCGGATGCCCCGGCTCGTGGAATGGCACACCGAGGCGGCCCTCGCGGCAGCCCTGTCCCAGCAGGAAGTCCAGGCGGCCGTGCACTCCCTGAAGAGCTTCGAACGGCTGGAGCCCGTCCTCACCT
Organism: uncultured Verrucomicrobiota bacterium; assembly: GCA_964654875.1. Classification (GTDB taxonomy): domain Bacteria; phylum Verrucomicrobiota; class Verrucomicrobiia; order Limisphaerales; family UBA9464; genus UBA9464. The sequence continues at coordinate 1,135 of CAZZKQ010000425.1, forward strand.
CGGAGTCCGACCGGTTCCAGTCGACCCTCAACGCGATGCCGGAGCGGTTGACCGAGGCCCTCGTGCACCAGCCCGAGATCGTCGGACTGCTGAAGACCAGCCGTGAGCTGGAGGTCCGTCTCGGGGCGCTGGAGAACACGGTGGAGACCTTCGACAAGACCGTGTCCCAGCTCTCGGAGCGACTGGGAAGCCTCACGGCCGCCGCCGAACCCGGCTCGGTCTCCACGACTGCCGCGGAGGCCATGACGGCGATGCTCCAGCCCCTGCGGTCGATGGTCCTCCTGCTGTTGGGGGGCGCCGCCGGGCTGATCCTGCTGCACGCGGCCCTGCGGCGCTGGCGTCCATGACAGGACCGTCCCGGAGCCGGGAGTGTCACACGGGGAAAGAGGAGGGGATTGGGAGAGACGAGAGAACAGGAACAACAGAGGGGCATAGGGGTGGCTCCTGATCCGAAGCCGGAGGCGTCGATGGGTGGGTGAGGCAGTGCCCTGCGGTACGGGGTGCGGGAGCACCGACCCGTGGAGTGGTCGATCCCCGGGGCCGAACCGGGAGCGTCGTCGCGTTGCTCCGGTCCCCAGAGCGAGATTCCGCTCGTCACAACACCCGTCGAACCGGTCTTCTCTCAACACCCCCATGGAACTCCTCCTTCCCCTGAAGTCCCGTCGTGCGTTCCTCCGAACCGCCGGACTCGCCACCTCCCTGTTCTCCACCGTCGGCGCCTTTGCCGAGGCCCTGACCCTCACTCCCGCCGCCACCGAGGGGCCCTACTATCCCAACCATCTGCCGCTCGACACCGACAACGACCTGATCGTCATCAACAATGCACTGACCCCGGCCGTGGGGGAGGTCGGATATGTCTCCGGCAGGGTGCTCGACAGCCGTGGCAGCCCCCTCCGGAATGCGGTGGTCGAGATCTGGCAATGCGATGCGAACGGGGTCTATCTCCATACGGCCGACTCCGCCAACCGGTCGCGCCAGGACAGGCAGTTCCAGGGATTCGGCCGATTCTCGACCGGAAGCTCCGGGGAATACCTGTTCCGGACCATCAAGCCGGTGCCCTACGTGCCCCGGACACCCCACATCCACTTCAAGATCCGCCGGGGTGGACAGGAACTCCTCACGACGCAGCTCTACATCAAGGGTCATCCCGGCAATGAGAAGGACGGGATCTGGAAGGACCTGAAGACGTCGAAGGAGCGGAATGCGGTGACCGTGGACTTCAAGCCGATGCCCGGGTCCAAGGCGGGCGAGTGGCTCGCCCGTTTCGATCTCGTCGTGGGCACGACCCCGGAGGCCTGACCGAGGGGTTGGATTCCCGGGGTCGACAGGGGAATTCGCCGCTTGGATCGGCCGGATCAAACCCTCTAGCGTTCGCGGGTCGGCACGTGTCGTCCGGGTCCTCCCCATCCGGTCGGCGGTCGCCGTTGTCCGGCATGGATTCCCCGTCACCCGCCAAGCTCGAACTGGAACGCGATCGTTCCGGGAGGGTGCGGCTTCGGATGTCGGGATCGTGGAACGCCTCGGCCCGGTTCCCGGACTTCCGTCCCCTGACCGAGGCGCTGGCCCGTCAACCGCCACCGCCCGGGGTCCTCCTCGATGCCTCGGGCCTCTCCCGCTGGGACTCGCGGTTCGTGGCCGCGGTGGCCCGGATCCAGGACCTCTGCCGCCAACGACGTGTCCCGGTCGACGACTCGGCGCTGCCCGAGGGCGTCCGACGGCTGCTGCGTCTGGCCACCGCAGTACCGGAGGCGTCGGATGTCCGGGGTGTCGGTGGACCGAAGCCCTTTCTGGCCCGGCTTGGCACTGGAACGTTCCGGGCCTGGGAGGAGAGCCTCAACCTCTTCACCTTCCTCGGGGAAGTGCTGATCGCCTTGGGACGGCTCTTCCGGGGCAAGGCGCAATTCCGGCTGCCGGACCTGCTGCTGGTCATCCAGCAGACCGGCCCGGGCGCGCTGGGGATCGTCGCGCTGATCAACTTCCTGGTCGGCCTCATCCTCGCCTTCGTCGGGGCCACCACGCTGTCCCAGTTCGGGGCGACGATCTTCGTGGCCGACACCGTCGCGATCGGAACGGTCCGGGAGATGGGCGCGATCATGACGGCGGTGATCCTGTGTGGTCGGACGGGTGCGGCCTTTGCGGCGCAGCTCGGGACGATGAAGGTGAACGAGGAGATCGCCGCGCTCCGGACCTTCGGCATCTCGCCGGTCGAGTTCCTGGTCCTGCCCCGGATCATCGCCCTCGTCCTGATGATGCCGCTGCTCGTGGTGTTCGCCGACCTCATCAGCATCCTGGGCGGACTTCTGGTGTCGTCCTCGGTGATGGATGTCTCGTCGACGGTCTACATCGACCGCACGATCCAGGCGATCCGGCTGAAGAGCT
>CAZZKQ010000426.1:0-3487 GCA_964654875.1 uncultured Verrucomicrobiota bacterium
CCTCCTCGAACTTCCGGATCACATGCCGGTCGCTCCGTCCGAACACCCGCCAGTCCACATGGCGCAGATCATCCCCCGGCGTGTAGGCGCGGTACTCGGTGAACTCGGCCGAGAACCCGTGGTACGGACTCCGGTGCAATCCGGCCCAGAACCCCTCGACGACGCTCCGGGCCCGCCACTCGAGGTGGCGGATCTTCATCAGCGCCTCCGGGGAGATCCGGGACGCGGAAGGCCGGGGGGCATCGATCATCGTGCGTTCGGCGTGGGGACGGCGGTGAGGAGGCGTTCGATGACCTGGTCGATGCGGACCCCTTCGGCCTCGGCGCGGTAGTTGAGCAGGATGCGATGACGCAGCACCGGGAGGGCGAGCGACTGGATGTCCTGGACACCGACGTGGGTCCGGCCCTGCAGGAGCGTCCGGGCCTTGGCACCGAGAACCAGGTTCTGCGCCGCACGGGTTCCGGCACCCCAGGTGACCCAGTCCCGGATGAAGTCCGGCGTCTGCGGTTGTCCTGGACGCGACAGCGCGGCGAGCTGGACCGCATAGCGGACGAGGTCGTCGGTGATCGGCACCTGACGCACCAGCGCGTGGAGACGCACGACGTCCTCGGCGTGGAACAGCGGTTCGATGGCCGGTGCCGATCCCGTGGTGGTCCGGCGGATGACCTCCACCTCGTCGGACTCCGGCAGGTAGTCCATGACGACGTTGAACATGAACCGGTCGAGCTGGGCCTCCGGAAGCGGGTAGGTCCCCTCCATCTCGATGGGGTTCTGGGTGGCGAGCACGAAGAACGGCTCCTCGAGCACATGCCGGGTGCCGCCCGCGGTCACCTGGTGTTCCTGCATCGCCTCAAGAAGGGCCGACTGGGTCTTGGGCGGCGTCCGGTTGATCTCATCGGCCAGGATGAGGTTGGCGAAGATCGGACCCCGGACGAAGGCGAGGCGGCGTTCGCCCCCGGTCTCCTGAAGGATCTCGGTGCCGGTGATGTCGGCCGGCATGAGGTCGGGGGTGAACTGGATGCGCTGGAATCGGAGGTGGAAGATCTGGGCGATCGACTTCACGAGCAGCGTCTTGGCGAGGCCCGGGGCGCCGGTGATGAGACAGTGCCCGCCGGAGACCAGGGCGATCAGGATCTGCTCGATCACGGCGCGCTGGCCCACGACGGCCTTGGCGAGCTCGGTCTCGACCCGGGGACGCTGCGCCATGAGGCGCTCGAAGGTCTCGCGGTCGCGTTGGAAGGAGTCGGTGGATTCTGGAGTGGACATGTGAGGGGTGCGGACCGGGACAGGCGACCGGTTCAGTGGGTCATGACGTAGAAGATCAGATTGATCCCGAGTGGATACGCGATCTTTTCGGAGAAGGTTCGGAAGTAGAAGTCGTTCTCGCCCTCGCGTTCCCAGCCGTCGCCGTTGTCGGTGTTGTGCGCGGCGAATGCGACCATCCGGCCGTGGTCGTCGAACCACGCCCGGTGGTGGACCTCCTCGGCGTCGGGTCGTTCCGCCGTCACGCCATCCCACTGGCTCTGGACCCCGAGGCCGACGTTCGGGACCTGGCCCTTGGAGCGGATCTGGAACACGCAGTGGTAGAGCGGATGGTCGAGCGGCAATTCCACCCAGGAACGTCCGGGCAGCACCCGGGCCATGACCTCCTCGACATTCTCCCACTCGTTGTCGCCCCAGAAGTCGTCGAACATCAGGAACCCACCGTTCAGCAGATATTCGCGGAGCGCGACGGTCTCGCTTTCGTCCAGGCTCAGTCCGCCTGGTTCCACGGCATAGAGGAACGGGTAGTTGAGCAGGTCGGGATCGGTGACCCGCAGGATCCGTCCGTCGGGGTCGACCCGGAGCGAGGTCATCTGCTGGAGGCGGAAGGAGAGGTTGAGGTCGCTGTCCGGCAGGTCGGTCGACCACCCGCCACGACCCCACTGTCCGCCGCGGTCGTAGCGGAGCCGGGCAAAGGTGAACACATCCCGCTCGAATCCCGGAGCGTTGGTCCAGGTCGGCGTCCCGGTGCTGTGCGATTCCACCTCACGCGCCGTGCGGGTGGAGTCGCCGATGTGGCCGCTCTCGAACCACCCGCGGTACCCCCGCCGCTGGGCCAGGGCGAGCCCGGTGACCAGGACCAATGCGATGAGCATCCAGCCGACCCGACCCCGACGACCCGCTGACGGGCGACGGGGACCTGGGGGCTGGGGCAGGGGATCCATCGGCTCGGGTTCAGTGCGTCATCGCGTAGAAGACGATGTTGATCCCGAGGGGGAACGCGATCTTCTCGGAGAAGGTGTGGAAGTAGAAATCGTTCTCGCCCTCGCGCTCCCAGCCGTCGGCGGTGTCGGTATTGTGGAGCGTGAGGACCATGATCCGACCGCGGTCGTCGAGAATCGCCCGGTGGTGGACCTCCTTGCCGTCCTCGCGCTCCCAGGTGATGCCGGTCTGTTCGCTGGCGATGCCGAGCCGGACGTTGGCGACCTGCTTCTTTTCCCGGATCTGGAACACGCCGCGGTAGAGGGGGTGATCGAGGGGCAGCTCCACGAAGCGCCGACCTGGGAGCACCCGTGCCATGACCGCCTCGCAGTTCTCCCACTCCTCCTCGCCCCAGAAGTCGTCCATCAGGACGAAGCCCCCGTTTTGCAGATAGTTCCGGAGGGCGTCCGTCTCGGGGTCGGTCAGGTGCAGGGCGCCCGGAGCGGAGACAAACAGGAACGGGTAGTGGTGGAGCTCCGGATCGTTGAGCCGGATCAGACGGCCATCGGGATCCACCCGCAGCGAGGTCATCTGCTGGAGGCGGAAGGAGAGGTTGAGGTCGCTGTCGGGGAAATCGGTCGTGAACCCACCGCCGCCGCGGCGACCGGGTCGGCTCGGGTCCTTGTCGTAGCGCAGCCGGGCAAAGGTGAAGACGTCGTGCTCGAATCCAGGGGCATTGGTCCACTGGGGCGTTCCGGTGCTCCTTGAATCCACCTCCCGTGCGGTCCGTGTGCCTTCCGGGACGGCGATCTCGCCGCCGCCGAAGAAGCCTCCCCCCGAGAACCCGCCACGTTGGGCGACGACCCATCCCGCCCACGACAGGGCGAGTCCGAGGAAAAGGAGTCGGAGCGTCATCGCGGGGTGGGGCTGGGAGGCGGGGTGGTCGAGGGATTGAGGCTGAGAAGGAGGTCGAGCGCCTCGCGGTGACGAGGGGTCTCCTCCAATGCCCGGAGGAGGTGCTGGCGCGCGCGGTCGCGGTCCTCGGTGCCGGTGAGACGGGCGATCTGATAGTGCAGCTCGCTCGGACGGAGCGGATCCAGCCGCAGCAGGGTCTCATAGGCGGCGACGGCCTCCGCGGTGGCCCCGGTCTTCTCGGCGGCGGTGGCAAGCGGGCCGTACGCGGTCTCGACGAGTGGGTTCACCGCCAGAAAGCGTTCGGCCGCCCACCGAAGCGTCGCCCAGTCCCCGCGGTCCGAGGCGAGCTGCATCAGACGCTGGCAGGCCTCAGGCGCGGCGGCGTCGC
>CAZZKQ010000427.1:0-3472 GCA_964654875.1 uncultured Verrucomicrobiota bacterium
CGACGGCCTTCCGGGAGGTCGGCGTCGGCGTCGTCGAAGGCAACGGTCCCAACGGGACAGGGCCCTCGTCCGTCACCGTGGATTTCGCGGCACCCCAGGCGGAAACACCCCTGGTCACGGGCGTGGCCTACTACGACCTGAACTCCAACTCCCGCTACGACCTCGGGGAGGGCATCGGCAACATCCGGGTCGACGTCTCGGGGTCGGACTCCCACGCGCTGACCAGCGCCTCCGGCGGCTATGCCGTGCCGTCCGGGGACGGCGAGCGGACGGTGCAGTTCTCGGCCCAGGGCCTGTCGACACTGAGCCTGACCCGGACGATCAGCGGCGGGCTCAACACCAAGGCCGATCTCCGGCTGAACTATCCCGCACCCGTCGCGATCGGACCCGGTCGGGGCGCCGTCGGCAAACCGCTCAGCTACAGCTACGCCACCGTTCCCGGGGCGGCCGAGTTCCGTGCCAAACTGGTTCTCATCCTCTCGAAGCCGACCGTGCTGGATGGCTCCCGCGGCCTCGAGGACTTCTCGACCGATCTGGGGGGCACGCCTGAGCCGCTGGTGGATCGTCCCGGCGGGGGCAAGGCCTACCATCTGACCCAGACCAACGGGGTCGCTCCGAACTGGATGCACGCGACCGGGAGCTACCGTCCGAAGGCCACCGGAACCCTCCGCTGGCTCAGCCGACTGGGATGGGCCTCCTCCAACCAGGTCGCCCGCGTCCAGCTGACCGCCGACGGGGGGACGACCTGGACCAACCTCTGGAGCAAGACCGGCACCGGCACCGCCGGAGACGGGACGTACACCCAGCAGTCGGTCCCCCTGTCCACCTTCGCGGGACGCACGGTGCAGTTCCGATTCTGGTACGGCATCGATTTCTGCACGACCAACTGCGCCGTGTTCAACCAGCCCGACAACTCTGTCGGATACCACTTCGATTCCGTCGAGTTCGTCGACACCGACCAGCTCAAGCCGCAGTCGGAATCCGTTGTCCCGGCCGGCTCGCCGGTCGTGCTGACCCCATCCCTCACCGGCTCCCATGAGGTCTCCCTGCAGGCGATCAGCCCGCGGGCCGCCTGGCCCTGGGGATCCGCCCTGCCCGTCGACATCGTCTCCTCGGTCACCCCCCCGACGGTGACCCTCGGGACCGGGACACCACCCGCAGGGGGCTGGGTCGCACCCGCGATCGTGCCCCTGAGCGCGGTGGTGAATGCCCAGGGCAACACCCTCACCAAGGTCCAGTTCCTCGCCGAGGGCCAGGTGGTCGGGGAGGACGCCACGAGCCCGTATTCCCTCGATTGGAACGTCGCGACAGCAGGCTCCCGCTCGGTGGTTGCCCGGGTTGTCTTCGGACTCAACCAGACGGTGGACTCCGCCGCCACCATCGTGGCGGTCTCATCCACCTCCCCAGCCGTGATCCTGACCGTGGGCGCTCCCCCGATAGGCGGCTGGGTCGCCCCCGCCACCGTGCCGCTCGAGGCCGCTGTCGACGCCCACGGCCACCCCATCACCAAGGTCCAGTTCCTGGCGGATGGCACCGTTGTTGGAGAGGATTCCGAGGCGCCGTATTCCATCACCTGGACCGGCGTCGCCGCCGGCGTCAGGTCGGTCGTCGCACGGGTCCTCTATGGTTCCACCCTGTCCGTGGACTCCGCAACCGCGACGGTCCCGGTGTCAGCTCCTGCACCGACCGTGACCCTCACCGTGGGCACACCACCGGACGGCGGATGGATCGCCCCGGCCTCCGTGCCGCTCGAAGCCGCCGTCGACGCCCACGGCCACCCCATCAACAGGGTCCAGTTCCTCGCCGATGGCAGTGTCGTCGGAGAGGATTCCGAGGCGCCCTTCTCGATCGTCTGGTCCGGCGCCGCCGCGGGCACGCGATCGGTCGTCGCACGGGTGCTCTATGGGGACGGCCTGTCCGCGGAGTCCACCGCCGCGTCCGTGACCGTCACCGAACCGCCCGCAACGGTGGTCCTGACGGGCGTGGGCCTGGGAACCGACGGCTCGGTCGAGGTCCGTTTCACGGTGACCGGGAACCTCACAGGTCCTCCGACCCTTCGAACTGCACCCGAGCTGGCGGGACCGTTTGTCGGGACGGCGGCGACACTGCAGACGAATTCCCCGACGACCTTCACGTTCCGGATCCCGCCCAGCGGCGGTGTCGGATTCCTGAAGGTGCTCCTCCCCTGAGCGCGATCACGTCTCCAGTCCCCCGTTCCTCGATGGTGTCTCCTGACTCGATACGCTGGGGCGACATCCGTGCCGTGTCGCTCGATGCGGCGGGAACGCTGATCGAACCCCATCCCTCGGTGGGCCACGTCTACGCCGAGGTGGCCGCGGACTGGGGACTCGGACGCTGGGAACCGGCCCTCCTCGAGGCACGATTCCGTTCCGCATGGGGAGTCCGGGGGTGCTTTGATTTCTCCAGGACCGCGTGGATCCGACTCGTCGACCAGATCTGGTCCGGACTCGTGACGGGACCGGTTCCCGAAGCCTTCTTCGAGATCCTCTGGACCCGGTTCACCGAGGCCCGGGTCTGGAGGATCTATCCCGACGTCGTCCCCTGCCTGTCGGGGCTCCGACGCCAGGGGTGGCCGATCGCGGTGGTCTCCAACTGGGACGAACGCCTCCATCCGGTCTTCGCCAACCTGGGATTGACCCAGAAGGTCGATCTACTGCTGCCCTCTGTCGAAGCTCCCGCCCCAAAGCCGGATCTCCGGATCTTCGGGATCGCCGCCCGTCGACTCGGCGTGGAGCCACGCGGCCTGCTGCACGTCGGGGACAGCGAGTGCGAGGATTTCCTGGGCATCCGCGAGGCCGGGGGTCAGGGAATCCTCCTCCGACGCGGGAAACCTCTCGACTCTCCCTTCGTCCTCGGGTCGCTGGCCGGCCTGCCGACCCTGCTCGGCAATCGCTAACAGCACCGCGAAGACGGCCTTATTCCAGTGGCCGTTTGGTTGACGGTTCCTCCCGCCCCGCGTTCCATGGTGACTAATGCCGGCCCGAGCGGGCCTGCTGTTCCAACTTATGGATCTTGTCGGACGAATCTGGCGCTCCAGCCTGGGGCGCAAATACATCATGGCCGGGACGGGAGCCCTCCTGTTCGGGTTCCTGATCGCCCACCTTGCCGGAAACCTCCAGGTGTTTGGTCCGCCCGAGCTGATCAACACCTATGCCTATTTCCTGAAGAGCAAGCCGGGACTCGTCTGGGGTGCGCGCCTCGGCCTCCTGGCCATCGTGGGACTCCACGTGCTGTCAGCGGTCTCTCTCTCGGCCCAGAACCGTGCTGCACGACCGGTGCCGTACGGCGGGGTCAAGACCCCCTACGCCGCACCGCTCAATTCGAGGACCATGCTGCTGAGCGGGGTGACGATCCTGGCCTTCGTCATCTACCACCTTCTGCATTTCACGGCATTGGCGCCGGGCATCAACGGTGTGGGGGATTTCCGTCATCTCGAGACGACGCTTCCGAC
>CAZZKQ010000428.1:0-3470 GCA_964654875.1 uncultured Verrucomicrobiota bacterium
GTGATCGCGATCATCGCGATCCTCGCCGGCATGCTCCTGCCCGCCCTCGCCAAGGCCAAGGCCAAGGCCAACCGCATCGCCTGCGTCAACAACCTCAAGAACGTGGGCCTGGCCTGCCGTATCTTCGCCACCGACAACAGCGGCCGCTTCCCCTGGGATGTGGCGGTTGCCGAGGGCGGCGCTGCGGATTACGTGGCGGCCACCGGTGGTACGAATTTCCCCGGCGGACCCAATGGTGCCGTCAACCTGACCGCCAACCCCGTCTGGGCCATCTACGCGGTGATGTCCAACGAGCTGAGCACCCCCAAGATCATCCTCTGCCCATCCGACTCCAAGAAGCGCCCTGCCGCCAGCTGGCCGGCGATGCTCCGTTCGAACGGCAACACCGTGACCGACCCGAACAAGAGCGTGAGCTACTTCGTCGGCACGACGGCCAACGAGGAGCAGCCCCAGTCGATCCTCGGGGGTGACCGCAATCTCACCAACGGCGTGGGTTCGACCCCGCCCGCCTTCGACGGCGGCCGTGGCAACACCACGAAGGGCATCAAGGTTGTGATCGCCGCCCCGGCCGGAACCCCGGTCCGCTCGGTCAACACTACCGCCGGCTACAGCGGTGATGTACACCAGAACGCGGGCAATCTCGTCCTCGGTGACGGTTCGGTCCAGCAGGTCACCTCGGGCCGCGCCCGGGAGCAGCTGCGGGACGCCGGTGTCGCCACCGACTCCACCCAGGAGTTCATCTTCCCTTGGGATGCTGACTCCACCAAGTAAGCGAAACTTTCCCTCACGAGGCGCCCCGCGAGGGGCGCCTTTTTTGTTTCAACCCTCGCCTTCGAATGCCTCCCGTTTCCGACCCCAATCTCTGGATCAGTCTGCTCACGTTGACCCTCCTTGAGGTGGTCCTCGGCATCGACAACCTGATCTTCATCTCGATCCTGAGCGGCAAGCTTCCCAAGGACCAGCAATCGAGAGCCCGGCGCATGGGGCTGGGATTGGCCTTGATCACCCGGATCCTTCTCCTGCTGTCCCTGTCGTGGGTGATGCGTCTCGACACGCCGTTCTGGCACTCCACGGCCTTCGGTGTTTCGGTGTCGCTCTCCGGAAAGGACTTGATCCTGTTGTTGGGGGGGCTGTTCCTGATCGGGAAGAGCACCTATGAAATCCATGAGAAGCTCGAGGGCGTGGACGGGGCCAAGACGGATCGAATGGCCCCCACGTTTGCTGCCGTGGTGACCCAGATCCTGCTCCTCGACATCGTCTTCTCGCTGGATTCAGTCATCACCGCGGTGGGCATGGTGAACAAGATTCCCGTCATGGTCGCTGCCGTCGTGATCGCCATGCTGGTGATGCTGCTCTTCGTCAACCAGATCTCCGCCTTCGTGGACCGACATCCGACGATCAAGATGCTGGCCCTGTCATTTCTGATCCTGATTGGCACGATGCTGGTTGCCGAGGGGTTCGGTCAGCACATCAACAAGGGCTACATCTACTTCGCCATGGCCTTCTCCGTGGCTGTTGAGTTTCTCAACATCCGGATGCGCAAGACTCAGAAGGTGGATCTCCATCAGCCCTACCGATGACGCCTGCCGAAATCCAGGGGAACGAAGAGCTGCGTCGGCATGAGTTCCCTGTCGTTGCTAAACGGATATTCTTGGGGCACGCAGCCGTGTGCCCTCTGCCCCGGCGGGTCGCGGAGGCGGTCTCGCAACAGGCGTTTGCTGGGATGTCCGATGATCAGGAGGCGGGTATTCCCGGCGGATGGATCGCGGGGACTCGAGGCCTGATTGCGAAGAGTCTTGGGGTGGACGCGGGGGAGATCGCCCTGGTCGGCTCCACCTCGATGGGCTTGAGCCAGGTTGCTGCCGGTCTGCCGTGGAGGAAAGGGCAGAATGTGGTGGTCTACCAGGACGACTATCCCTCCAACGTCTACCCGTGGCTGGCCCTCGCGGAACGGGGGGTGGAGGTGAGGTTTCTCAACATCCGGGAACTGGGACGCATCCGGGCCATCGACGTGCAGGGACAGGTGGACGAGGACACCCGACTGGTGGCTCTTTCGAGCGCCCATTTCGTCACCGGATGGAGGTTGGAAGTGGAAGTCCTGGGACGCTGGCTGCGGTCACGCGGCATCCTGTTCTGTCTGGATGCCATCCAGACCCTGGGGGCGTTCCAGACCCCGCTCGATCAGGTCGACTTCATGGCCGCCGATGGACACAAGTGGCTGCTCGGTCCCCTGGGGGCAGGGATTCTGTACGTTCGGAAGGAAGTTCAGGAGGTTCTGAGGCCCACCGCTCACGGGTGGCACAACGTCGAATGTCCGGGTTTCGTGACCCAGGACTCCATGGTTCTGCGTCGGGATGCCCGCCGGTATGAGGCTGGGAGCCTGAATCTGGTCGGGGTAGCTGGGCTGCGGGCGGCCTTTGCCCTTCTCGAGGAGGTTGGGCTTGGGGCAATCGAGGCGGATCTGCTGGCGAAGCGGAGAGGGTTGGTGTCCCGATTGCAGGAGAGCGGAATGGAGGTGTTGAATCCCTCACCGACTGGGCTCAATGGAGGGGTCATCGTGTCCTTTTGCGTCCCTCGAGAAACGGCTTCTGATGTCCACAGGAAGCTTCAGAACGCAGCGATAGTTGCGTCGCTGAGGACCACCCGGGATGGCCGGAGCTGGATCCGGGTCAGTCCTCATTACTACAACACCGGCGCAGAGCTGGAGCGGTTTTTGGAGGTCCTGACGGCGCGCGCCTGAGGTCGATCTTGGGATGGGTCAAAATGATTCCAAAAAACCCGTTGACGCATCGTCGCCACGCATGGCAGTCTGCACTCACACACGGAAACTATTTGGTCTCTCATGAACAAAAACCTTCTCGCCCTCACTGTGGCGGCCTCGGCCTTGGCCTTCTCGGCCTCTGCGGCCACCTCCAACATCGTCGGGTACGTCAAGTTGGCCCTCAAGAAGGGTAACAACCTGGTCGCCAACCCCCTGAACAACACCAACACCGACGGCAACAAGGTCGGCAGCCTCTTCGGCTCGATCGATTGCTCCGTTCTCCGTTGGACCGGTTCCGGATTCACCACCACCGACACCGTCGCCGGTGTGGGTGTCGTCAGCGGTGACGACTTCACCCTCGCTCCTGGCGAAGCGGTGTTCGTTGCTGTGACTGCTGATGCTTCCGTCACCCTCGTGGGTGAAGCTCTCACTGGCACCCAGACTGTGGCGATCAAGAAGGGCAACAACTTCGTTGCGTCGAAGATTCCTCTCTCCGGTGCTGCGGACACCGTTCTCGGCCTCGGGATTGACGGGTCGTCGGTCTTGACTTGGAATGGCAAGGGTTATGACTCCTACGATTACGTCGACGGTGTCGGCTACCTCACTGGCGCCCCGAACATTGCTGTCGGTCAGGGTATCGTCGTGAGCGCGACTGCTCCGGCGACCTGGTCGAAGACCTTCACTCCGGCTCCCTGATTTCACCGGTTTT
>CAZZKQ010000429.1:0-3446 GCA_964654875.1 uncultured Verrucomicrobiota bacterium
CTCCTCCCGACGTCACGGTGATCGCCGTCACCTGTCCCGACGCCACCGTCGCCAGTGCCGTCGCCGTCTCGCCGGCGACGCCCCGCATCAGAACCAGCGAGACCAACACCATCCACACTCCGATCCATCGCGACTTCATCGGGAAATCAAATTCCCAAATCTTCCAACGATCAACTGCAGACCGGGAGATCACGAGGCAGGAAGGCGTCGCTGCAGAGACGAATCAGGACCACAGCATTTGCCCGAGACCCATGAGGTGGCCTCCCCCCCGCAAAACGAAGCCACCCTCCGTTCTCCCGTCATTCTGCCCTTTGGGCGGCGCCTCGCCTCGGCTGGCACGCCATTCGGCGGGCATTCCTGCGTCCGTGATCCAGGCCACCGCATCACCCACCCGCCGGTCGGGCCCGTACTGGATGTCTGCCCAGATCTCATTGTCCGCAGCCCACCCCCGGCTTGCCATTGGCAGTCCGTTGCCGAGAGTCGATCCCATGAGGATGTTCCCCAGGGTCCTGGTTCTGGTGCTGACCGCCTTCCTCGAGGCCGTCCACGCCCAGGGGACCAGCCAGGCCCGCCTGCTGCTCGAGGCCGTCACCGTGCGTCCCGGAAGCACCCTCGAGGCCGCCGTGGAACTCGTTCCCCCGACCGGATGGCATACCTACTGGCGGAATCCGGGAGAGACCGGCCAGGCCACCAAGGTCGACTGGACCCTTCCCGACGGCATCACCGCCGGCGAACTGCGCTGGCCCACGCCTGAGCGGCTCACCGAAGCCGACATCACCACCTACGTGTATGGAGGAAAGGTCCTCCTCCCGGTCACACTGAGGATCGCGGACTCCGTTCCGCCGGGGCCCATGACGCTCCAGGCCAAGGTTTCCTGGCTCGAGTGCAAGACCGAGTGCCTGCCCGGACGCGCGACCGTCAAGGCCACCCTCCAGATCGGCACCGAAAACAAGGCCTCGGAAGCAGCCGCCCTGATCCGGACAGCGATCGAATCGCTGCCACGTCTGGGTGCCGCCGGACAGGCCTCGGCCCGCTGGGGCGATCCCGCCCAGGGCGACACCCGAGTCCTCCGGATCACGCCTGCCACACCTGGAGCCTCCGACTTCTTTCCGTATCCGGATGAGACCTTCGAGTGGACCTGGAAACCCGGCGGAAGTCCCGGGGTCGTGGATTTTTCCGTGGCCAAGGTCGACAACGTGTGGCCGAAGGAGATCCGGGGTCTCTTGGTGACACCCCGAGCCGGAGGGACTCCCGAAGGCGTCGAGGTCACCCTTCCCATCACGGATGGGGCTACCGCCGCCCCGACAACCGGGACCGGTACGACCCCGCACCCACCCACCACGGCCGATGCCCCTCCAGTGGCCACGGGTCTGTGGGCGATGCTCGGGCTGGCATTCGTCGGGGGGCTGATCCTGAACATCATGCCCTGCGTGCTCCCGGTGATCGCGCTGAAGATCCTCGGTTTTGTCCGCCAGAGCGGTGAGAACCCCGCACGGGTCCGGCAGCTCGGGTTCGTCTACACGGCAGGGGTGCTGTCCTCCTTCGCGGTGCTGGCCGGACTCGTCATCGCCGTCCAATCCGCAGGCCGCACCGCCAGCTGGGGCATGCAGTTCCAGAATCCCATCTTCCTCGTGGGCATCACCACGCTGGTCACCCTGGTGGCGTTGAACCTGTTCGGGGTGTTCGAGATCAGCCTCCACTCCAGCGCCCTCGGTGCCGCGAGCCAGCTGGCCTCCAAGGAGGGAGCCTCCGGGGCATTCTTCAACGGGGTGTTCACCACGGTCCTCGCAACCCCCTGCACCGCTCCATTCCTCGGCACGGCACTGGGCTTCGCCTTCGGCGAGAAACCCTCCGTGCTCCTCGCCATCTTCCTCACGGCAGGACTCGGCCTCGCCACCCCCTATCTGATGCTGTCCCTCCAGCCGGCCTGGCTGAGGTACCTGCCCAAGCCCGGCAACTGGATGATCACGTTCAAGGTTCTGATGGGCTTCCCGATGATCGCCACCGCGGTCTGGCTGCTGTCCCAGGCGGCAGACCAGTTCGGTGAATCCGGGGTCTTCCTCGAGGGACTCTTCCTGGTGTGCGTGGCCTTCGCGGCCTGGGTGTTCGGACAATGGATCCAGACCGGCACCGGGAACCGGGGAGGGTCCTGGGCCCTGATCGCGACCGCCCTGGGTGTCGGCTACTTTGGCATCCTCGAGACCCAGCTGCACTGGCGGGCCCCCCAGATCGCCAAGCCCACAGCCACCACCCCGCAGGACACCTCACTGCCCCGATCCACGAAGGAGGCGATTGCCTGGGCCCGGTGGTCCCCCGATGCCGTCGCCCGCGCCCGTGCGGAAGGGCGGCCCGTGCTGGTCGACTTCACCGCCAAGTGGTGCCTGACCTGTCGGGTCAACGAGGCCACCGCCATCGACGTCCCAGCGGTCCGCGAACAGCTTGCCACCCTCGACGTCGTGTCCCTGCGCGGGGACTACACCCGGGAAGACCCGGCGATCACCGAGGAGCTGCGACGGTTCCAGAGGGCCGGGGTGCCGCTGGTGCTGGTCTATCCGAGGAATCCCAGCCTCCCTCCTCGGGTGCTGCCCAACACGCTGACACGCGGGATCGTCGAGGAAGCCCTCCAGTGGGCTGCGAAATAGCGGGCTTCAGCGGCCGGCGAAGGTCTCGGCCACCGCGATGGCCTTCCGCATCGCGAGCGACTTGTTGACCGTCTCCTCGAACTCCGCCGCCGGGGTCGAATCGTTCACCCAGCCCCCGCCGGCCTGGACGTAGGCCTTGCCATCCTTGACCAGGGCGGTGCGGATGGTGATGCAGTGGTCGGCGTTGCCGTTGAAACCGAAGTAGCCGACGCATCCGCCGTAGGGTCCACGGGTGGTCCCCTCGAGCTCCGAGATCAGCTGCATTGCGCGGATCTTCGGCGCTCCGCTGAGGGTTCCCGCCGGGAAGGTGGTGCGCATGAGGTCGAACGCGCTGTGCTTCGGGTCCAGGGTGCCGTTCACCTGTGACACGATGTGCATCACGTGGCTGTAGCGCTCGATCACCATCAGATCCTTCACCTGGACGGACCCGTAGGTGCAGACCCGGCCGATGTCGTTGCGGGCGAGGTCCACCAGCATGACATGCTCGGCGCGTTCCTTGGGATCCGCGAGCAGCTCCTCCGCGAGGGCGGCATCCTCGGCCTCGGTTCCGCCACGACGCCGGGTGCCGGCGATCGGACGGATCTCGACCTCGCGGTCCACACACCGGACGTGCAGCTCAGGCGAGGCACCGACGAGGGCCATGCCCTCGAGTTCCAGCAGGAACATGTAGGGCGAGGGATTCACGGTCCGGACCGCCCGGTAGATGTCGAGCGGGGTGGACTTCACCGGGGCGCTGAAGCGCTGGGACCCGACGACCTGGATGATGTCGCCCGCCTTGATGAACTTCTGGGCGGTGAGGACGTT
>CAZZKQ010000430.1:0-3444 GCA_964654875.1 uncultured Verrucomicrobiota bacterium
TTCGCCTCCGGCGTGACCGCGGGCTGCGTCGCCTGTGGCCTCTCCGTCACCGGTCGTGACCTCGGGGACCTTGCGCTCCACGACGGCGACGAGCCGGATCACCGGCTTTCCGAGCGACTGGAGCGGCTCCGGCTGGGGTACTGTCCGCGTCAGGGCTGCGAGTCGCGCTTCTTCCGTGTGGACATCACGGCACCGGGACGGTTCGACCGGGAGCGGGTCCTGGGCCGGACCCGAAGCCTGATCCAGGGGGAGTCCGGACCACGGCTGAGGCTGGCCTCGCCGCTGTCCTCCGAGACCACGCGACGCCTGCGTCGGGTCGCCGGGATCGGTATCGCCACGCTGTTCGTCGCATTCGTCGCGTACCGGCTCGCCTTCTTTCGGTCCCAACCAATTCCCTTCATCCAGCCAAAGTCTCCGTATACGATCGACCCCTCCTCGGTCGATCCGCACCAGCGTTGATCTTTCGGGGCCACCGGAGGCCCGACCCCGCATCCGTGAAAACCTCTGCATGAACGAATCCTCCCACCTCGATGAACTGCTGGCCTCCCGTGCCAGTTCGACCCGCCGTGCCATCGATCCCTGCACGGTCGTGATCTTCGGCGCCTCGGGCGACCTGACCGCCCGCAAGCTGATCCCGGCGCTCTACCACCTGGCCGTGGAGCGGGCCCTTCCAACGCCCTACCGCATCATCGGGTTCGCCCGACGGGAGAAGACTCCCGACTCCTTCCGCTCCGAACTGCTCGAGGCCCTCCGCAAATACTCACGGACCCGGACCGTCGACGAGTCCGTCTGGAACGACTTCGCCAAGAACATCGACTACTGCCAGGCCGACATCTCCGAGGCCGCTGGATATGGTCGACTGAAGCAGATGATCCAGTCTGCGTCCGATGAGAAGCTGCGGAACAACCTCCTCTTCTACCTCGCCACCAACCCGAGCCAGTTCGGCGAGATCGCGGAGCATCTCAGCCAGGTCGGATTGCTGACCAAGTGCGAGGATGGTGGATGCCTGCAGCGGCTGGTGGTGGAGAAGCCATTCGGACACGACCTGCCGAGCGCCCAGCAGCTGAACGCGGAGCTGATCCGGCACGCCCACGAGAACCAGATCTTCCGGATCGACCACTACCTGGGGAAGGAGACGGTCCAGAACATCCTCACGTTCCGGTTCTCCAACGGGATCTTCGAGAATCTCTGGACCCGGGACTCGGTGGACCACGTCCAGATCACCGTCGCCGAGAAGCTCGGCGTGGGCTCCCGCGGCGGCTACTACGAGGAGTCCGGCGCCATGCGGGACATGATCCAGAACCATGTCCTGCAGGTGCTTTCACTGGTCGCCATGGAGCCGCCGGTCTCGCTCGAGGCCGAGGCGGTGCGCGACGAGAAGGTGAAGCTGCTGAAGTCGGTGCGCCCCATGACCCCGGCCGACATCGCCCGGAACGTCGTCCGGGGACAGTACTTCGCAGGCGAGATCGACGGCGAGACGCGTCCCGCCTACCGCAGCGAGCCCAAGGTCAACCCCAAGTCCAACGTCGAGACCTTCGTCGCGATCAAGCTCTGGATCGACAACTGGCGCTGGAGCGGCGTGCCCTTCTACGTCCGCACCGGCAAGAACCTGCCCGTCAGCGCCAGCGAGGTCCGGGTCCAGTTCAAGCCCGCCCCCAACATCCTCTACGGGGCCAAGAGCGGTGTGCGGCTCGACCCGAACTCGCTGACCCTCCGCCTGCAGCCCGACGAGGGGATCGCCCTCCGCTTCAACGGCAAGGTGCCGGGCGCCGCCACCAAGCTGCAGCCCGTCCGCATGCAGTTCAGCTACGACACGGAGTTCGGGGCCTACACCCCCGAGGCCTACGAGCGCCTCCTGCTCGAGGCCATCGCCGCCGATGCCACGCTGTTCATCCGTCGCGACGAGGTGGAGACCGCCTGGGCGATCGTCGATTCGATCCGTTCGGCATGGACCGACAAGCCACTCACCAACCGGGAATTCTACCTCGCCGGCACCTGGGGGCCGACCGCATCGGACGACCTCCTGGGCACCGACGGCCGGGAGTGGACGCATCCGACGGTCTGAACCGTCCGTTCACGGTCCCCGTTCTTGGCGTTGTCCATCCCAAGGTTCCCCGACTACGCTCAACCCGTGCCTGAAGGAAGGGAAGAGACACCGCTGGACCGCCTGTGGAAGGAATACGGGCGGAGTTTCCGGGAGTTCGACGACCTGACGCTGGCCCGATGGTGCTCCCAGACCCTCGGTCAGCTGCGGGGGCGTCCGTGGCGCCTCTCGCATCCGCTCGTGGGAGCCTTCCGGCTCGCCTCCCAACAGGCCCATGACCGCCAGGTCTGGCAGCAGCGTCTGGTCGACATCCCACCCGGATACCAGGCCTCCCCCTGCTGCCGGGCCCCCTTTCTGCCCCTCCTGACCCGGGATGTCGGGACCTCTGGCCTCGTCTGCCTGCACTGCAACGAGATCGCCATGCCGCCGGACCAGCTGCCGCCGGAATCCCAGAGGACGCTTTCCGACTGGAGCACGAGATACACCCCCGTGCACGAGGTCGCGCATTGGGACGACGCCCAGCGCAAGAAGGTTCCCGACTATGACGCGGCCTTCGAGGAGGCGGCCCAGAAGGCCGAGGATCTTCTCGCCGAGCTCGCCACCCGGCACGTCGTCCCTCTCCTCGAGTCCTTTCCGGCGCTGGTCTGGGAGGACCAGGACGAATGCCTCGAGGTCCGCCCCGAGGACATCCATCCGTGAGCCACACCGGCACCCGTCGCCTCGTCCTGCGTCTGGCCGCCGTCCTGGTGGCGACCCTCGCGGGTGCCGTCCTGATCCTCTGGTGGACCCGTGACGCCCTCGTCACGTGGACCCTCCGCAGGGCGATCGCCGGGACGCTCGGTGTCGGAGTCCGCCTCGACCGGTCGGAACTCGGCCTCTCGGACGCCTCATGGCGCCTCCAGAACCTCGTCCTGAGCAACCCACCCGGGTTCGGTCCGGGACCGATGGTCGAGATCCCCGAGATCTTCATCCGCTACGACACCGCCGCCTCCGGCTCGAACGCCGTGCGTCTCGCCGAATTCCGGTTCGATCTGGCCGGGCTGCATGTGGATGTCGACGACTCCGGACGGACCAACCTGATGGCGCTCGGGCAGATCGAGGGCGCCATGTCGGCCCGGACCAATCCCATCACCGGCGGGTGGCAGTTCTCCGGGATCGATCGCCTCACGCTCTCCCTTGGGCAGATCACCTTCCGGGATGCCCGGGATCCCGCCCGAAACCGCGTCCTGGACCTCGGCGTGACCAATCGCACCTTCGAGAACGTGACGTCCCCCTTCCAGCTGATTCCCCTGGCCATCGAGATCGGACTCAGGTCGGGCTGGAACCCCCTCGGGACCCCACCGCAACGCTGAGCCTCCAGTCCCGGCCACGACGTCTCTGGCGGGCTTGCCACGCACGCG
>CAZZKQ010000431.1:0-3438 GCA_964654875.1 uncultured Verrucomicrobiota bacterium
CGGTCGCGGAGGAAGTAGCCGCAGCCCAGCCCGGCGATGCCGGTTCCAACGATGGCAAGGCGTTCCCGGGACATGGGTCGATCAATGCCTTCCGGGTATCGAGGGCGATGTCCCGCTCAAGGCTGCCGGCCGCCCTTCAGGTGGGTCTTGGTGTCGTACGCCACCGCCGGCACCGGGCGCAGGTCCCAGATCAGGCCGGTCCAGGACATCACCTTCAGCAGGTAGTAGGTGATGTCGACCTCCCACCAGTAGAACCCCTGACGGGTGCAGGTCATGTGCTTGTGGTGGTTGTTGTGCCAGCCTTCACCGAGGGTGATGAGGGACAGGATGAAGCTGTTCCGGCTGTCGTCGCCGGTCTCATAGCGGCGGCCTCCCCAGACATGGGCCATGGAGTTGATGCAGGAGGTCCCGTGGAACAACGCCGTGGTGCTGATGAAGAAGCCCCAGACCAGCATCTGGCCGCCGGAGGTGTGGAGCCCCGGGGCGTAGGCCTCGAGCATCTTGCCCAGAAAGAACAGGAGCACCGCCGAGGTGATGGGCACCAGCGTGTCGAAGCGGTTCAGGAAGACGAGTTCCGGGAACTTGGCGAGGTCCTTCACCCGGGAGTAGTCGGTCGGGAAGTTCTTCCGGCTGGTGATCCAGCCGATGTGCGACCACAGAAACCCGTGCTGACGCGGCGAATGCTTGTCGTCCTCCTCGTCCGAGTGCTGGTGGTGATGGCGGTGGGTGTAGGCCCACCAGAGGGCCCCCTTCTGGACGCAGGTCGCCCCCCAGAGGGCCAGGACGAACTGCCAGGCGCGGGAGGTCGAGAACGTCCGGTGCGAAAAATACCGGTGGTAGAACCCGGTGACCGCGAACATCCGGATGAAATACAGGAAGACCGCGGACCCCACGGCGAACCAGCTCCAGCCGGTCCAGATCACGCCGAGACATCCGACATGCAGGATCACGAAGCTCATGGCGCGGACCCAGTCGACCTTGTCGGGCTGGCCCTTGAGCGTCTCGATCCGAGGGGCCCCGTAGTCCGTGTCGAACCACTGGACGAGGTAGGTCAGGGCGCGGCGGAGCGGACCGAGGGAGGCTACGGATGCGGTTGCGGTGTCAGGCATGGATTCGGAAACGGGTCGTTCTGAGGATGCCCCAGACCAGGCTTTCGCAGGGGGCGGGGCAAACCAGAAACGCCTCGAGATTGGCAGGGAACCTTCAAAAGACCAGCACGCTCTCGGTGGGATTGGACCAATCGGCTTTCGATGATGACCTGCATAAGCGGGTCCGTCTGCCGGACCTGTCGCGTCTGCCGGACCTTTCACCTCCGTGCGACAACCGATAGGATCGCCGGATGCGGGTGGTCGGTACATGGGTCCAGATCCTGTCGGCGATGTGTCCCTTCCTGATGGTGGGATGGGCGTCCGCCGCTCCCGGGGGTCCCAGCGTGCTGACCGGGTCGCGTCCCAACATCGTGATCGTGATGACCGACGACCAGGGCTATGGGGAACTGGGGTGTCATGGGAATCCGGTTCTCAGGACACCGAACCTGGATCGGCTCCACGCGCAGAGTCTCCGGTTCACGGCATTCCACGTCAGCCCGACCTGTTCGCCGACTCGGGCGGCGCTCCTCACCGGGCGGCATGAATTCCGGAGCGGGGTCACCCACACGATCCTTGAGCGGGAACGCTTGTCGCTGGACGCGGTCACGCTGGCGGACGTCCTCCGAGGTGCGGGCTATGCGACCGGGATCTTTGGCAAATGGCATCTGGGGGACGAGACGGAGTACCTGCCGGACCGGCGTGGGTTCGGCACGGTGTTCATCCATGGGGGTGGGGGCATAGGCCAGTCCTACCCGGGCAGCTGCGGGGACGTCCCGGGCAACCGTTACCACGATCCCATCGTCTGGCAGGATGGGCGTCTCGAGCAGACCCGCGGGTACTGTACCGACGTGTTCATGGACCGGGCGATCCACTGGATCCGTGGCCAGCGTGCGGCGGGCCGGCCGTTCCTCGCGTACATCACCCCCAACGCCCCGCATGCGCCCCACGTCCTCCCGTCGGAGGAGTGGGTCGCTCCCTATCGGAAGCCCGGCCTGTCCGAGACCCTCGCCGCCTACTATGCCCTGATCGGGCATTTCGATGCCGCGCTCGGCCGGCTTCTCCGGGTGCTTGAGGAGCGGGATCGGGCGTCGGACACCCTCCTCGTCTTCCTCACGGACAACGGTCACTCGGTGGCGGAGGGGTTCAATGCGGGGATGCGCGGGACCAAGGGGACGCCGTACGAGGGCGGCACTCGGGTTCCGTGCTTCTGGCGCTGGCCGGGACGAGTCCCCGCCGGGGTCGACTGTGCGGCCTTGACCGCCCATCTCGACGTCTTCCCGACCCTTGCGGCCCTCGCGGGTGCGGATCCCGGTCCCTGGGTCCGTCAGATCGAGGGGCGGAGCCTTATCCCGCTCCTCGAGGACCCATCCGCTCCCTGGCCCGACCGGCTGCTGGTGACCCATGTCGGACGGTGGGATTCTGGCGAGGCCGAGGCCTCGCGGTTCCGGTCGTGCGCCATCCGGGACGCCCGATTCAAGCTGGTGGACGGGATGGAGCTGTATGACCTGGCGAACGACCCGGCCGAGCGTGAGGACGTGTCCGGGCGTCATCCGGATGTCGTGGATCGGCTGCGGGTCGCGTATGGGGTGTGGTGGGACTCGGTCCTGCCCTCCACCCGGGTCAATGAGTGGGCCCTCGGACCCTATCTCAACCCCTTTGCCGTCCGCTGGTGGAACCAATCGGGACAGGCCCGGGCAGGGGCGCAGGTCGCCCGGATGGACCCCTCCCTCAAGTTCATCCGCCCGAGGCCGCGGTTCTGATTCCGGCCGCCCCGGCGTCCCCTTGCGGCTTGCCCGACGGTTGGTGGGTGTCTGATCCTTGCCCCAGCGCTCAGATGGATCTCCTCCAACACTGGCTCTGGTACCAGGGCAACTTCCTCGGCATCGAGTGGCACGTGTGGAAGGTGATCGGCTGGATGGGCAACCTCGCGTTCACGGCCCGGTTCCTCGTCCAGTGGTATGCCACGGAGCGGCGTCGGGAGGTCGTGGTCCCGGAGTCGTTCTGGTGGCTCAGCATTGCGGGCTCCTGGCTCCTGCTGGCCTATGCCGTGGTGCACAAGCGCGATTCCGTCTTCATCTTCGCAAACCTCTTCAACTGGATTCCCTATCTCCGGAACCTGGTCATCCAGCGCCGCCACAGGCGGGCCCTTCAGGCCTGTCCATCATGCGCCGGGACGAACCCTCCCCAGGCCCGGTTCTGCATGAACTGCGGGAATCCGGCCGCTCCCGTCTCCGGGTCCTGACCCTTTCCGCCGATAGTGGACCTCAGGGCTTGCCGGATCGGGGGGCGTTCGTCGCGGTGATCGTTTCCAGACGGAACCGATCGAGCACGTGGGTGGCTGAGTTGGGGT
>CAZZKQ010000432.1:0-3435 GCA_964654875.1 uncultured Verrucomicrobiota bacterium
AGGTAGAAGCGGACGAGCTTGTGGTCGGCCTTGGCGAGCTGGAAGGCCTTCTTCCGCGAGCCGACTTCCCTGGCGATGCGGTTCAGCTCGTCGTCGAAGACATCGCAGAGCCGCTTGGTGAAGATGAGCGGGAGGATGTAGTCCTTGTATTTCGCTGCGTCCTTGGCTCCACGGATGGAGCAGGCGGCGTCCCAGATCCAAGATTCGAGGGATTTGGTGGTGACGGTTGGCATGGCTGGGCAAGGTCAAGTGGGGAACTCGGTCATCCATCGACACGCGTTCTCCAAAACAATCTCCATTCGAGTTGGCAGAGACGTGGCACTGGCGGTTGGGTTTACGACTCCCGCGCCGTGCTGCACGCCAAGGACTTCCCGGGGGCGAATGACAACGGCTGACATCAGAACCAGTGAAGCACACCCATCGCCCCCCTCGCAATTCCGATGATCCCACCGGATGGGACTAAATCCGCAAGTCGCGGGGCTTCCTGGAAGAGCGGGCTTCCCGGAGTCGACTCGGCCCGACGCAATCCGCCCCCGCGTTCTCCCGGGCGCGCTTTTGGGTGCCTTGGCGGCGTACCCGAGCCCCGGCTTCCGATGGCCGACAAGCGGACTGAACGGGCGAACCCCTGGGTCTGAGAATCCAGCACCGGGACAAGGTTCGATCGGCCCAGTTCGCCAAGAACGATGAGTGGGTGGTAACGGCGAACGACGACGCGTCGGCAGTGGTCTGGGATGCGTCGACCGGAGAGCCCCTGATCGTGCCCCTAATGCATGCCGGGCAGATAATCTCTGCCGTGTTTGCCGACAATGACTCCGCTATCATCATCACCGATGAAATGGGGAATCAGTGGCGGTGGGACCTTTAACCAGAGCGTAAGGCCAGATCGGAAATGCCGCAGCAGCATTCTTCGCCATAGAGCACCGCGACGCTATGAATCGTCACCGGTCACTTCAAAAGGGACCACCCAGAGTCGAAATTCGGGGGTCAAAGTCACCCACCCCTCTCAGCACGGGGATTAGTGGCCATTATGGGTTGAGGGTTTTCAAGAGGCTTCTGCCGTTTCAGTGGTTTTCAGTCCAACTTTCCGTGCCTTCATCGCTTCGTGTTCTTCGCCGGTTAAAGTCCCAGTGTTCTCCGGCAGCATCTCGACAAGTGGGAATGCGTCGACTTCGACTCACGAAGTTAAGGAAGTTTGACGTCTTCACGTCCGAGGCTCTAGTCAACCTGGAAACGGCAGTTGGCCGGTCTCCAAAAGCACGGATCGCAGCCATTCGGGCCACTTTTCCGTCCTCCCGCCGACGTCTATTCGCTCACCGATTGAGTGAGTTGGATTCCAACTGCTCCGCAGTTGAAGAATAACGGTGTAAAACTCTGAATATGAGCTGTTTACAGACCGATTTAAGGGTCCGAAAAAGCGGGCTCAACTGCCGATTTTAGGGTCAAGACAACATCGGAAATTCTGCTCTCGCCTTCACCGATGAACGAGGCGGGCACTTGAGGTTTTGTGCCAATGTCCGCGGTCGGCAACTTTCCTGAAATAGATTGGACGGACCCGGGAAATAGATACGGAAGTGTGGGGTGATGAAAGTCATCAACCACTACTCCCCTCGGGGCTGCGCCAACGGCATGTGCCCCGGAATCATCGTCACCGATCGCAACACCGTGCTCGTCCAGGGCCATGTGTTGCCCAAGGTGGACAAGGCCCAACTGACCGTCCCCGGACACGAGGACATCGTCGAGATTCCCCGGGAGGTCTTCGACGACCTGTTGAGCCAGTTTCTCCAGCGCTAAAAAGCGCCTCGGACCCTCAAGGTCCCCTGCCCTTTCTGCCGAAGGCTTCTTCAAGCGCCGACCGGGCCAAGTCCCGTCGGCGTATTTCTGTATTTACGGAAACACGTTTGTGGATGCGCTTTGGCCCTCTCCCCTTTCCCTCACCGACATCGTGGCCGTTTTGGGCTTCCTCGTCGCCCTGGTCGGATTGGGAATGAACACGTTTCAGGTGCGGATGCTGGTGCGCCAGTTACGCCTCGATGCCAGCATTCGCCTGACTGATTCCAACCGGCGGGTCGTGTCGGTCGCCATCGAGCGGCCGGAATTGTGGGAGGCCATACAGATTGCTGAACCACGTTCCAGCCATGATGGATTCCGGAGGGACCGACTTATCCAGCTCTGGTTGAACCACACCTTGATGGTCTGGAAGTGCCACCAGAACGGGATGCTCGAAGCGGGTGATTGGGACGCGTGCTGCCGAGATACCCGAGCGTTCATGGAATTGCCTGCGGTACGGGAGGAATGGCTCCGTGTCCGGGACTTTTACCCTCGTGAGTTTCAGTGGGAGGTTGCACGGGTGAGCAACGGTGCAGTCACCGCCGCGGTTGGCCCATGATGCCTCTGGCCATCGGAGACTGGGGTAGAGCCGGGAAGGGCCGAAGCGAAGCGCCCCTCGGTCGCGGCCCTTCCCGTGCGAGTGGGGCCCGGTCTCCGGGGGCGTTGCCTTAAGCAGGGAATGGCCGAGGGTTTCCGGTCCGGGTTAGGACGTCAGCACACTCAACCCCTTGAATCGGCGCAGATTCCTCCACGGCCGCTGGTTTGCTCGGAATCAGCAACCCTCATTCGATAACGGAGCTTAAATGGATATCCCTGCTGGATATCCTCCGTCTTGTGAATGGCGAAACCGTGGTTTTCAAAGTGGGCAACAGCCTTGCAGTCCGCTTGGTTGGCGACTGCCGTCTTCCCCGGGGCACTCGGGTGCGTGAGCGCTGGGAAGGCAAAAGTATCATCATCGAACCCGTGGTCGATACCTGGTCCCCCGCCTTCCTTGCCAGTGCAGGCACCTGGGATGAGCCCATTGAGCGTCCGGGCAGGAACGAACCAGCCAGAGACCCCTTCGCGTGAAATTCCTGCTGGATACCTGCGCGGTCAGTGACTACCTGCACGGTGTGGATTCTGTGGTGCAGCGACTCCAGAAGGCCAAGCCCTCCGAAGTCGCCATCATCGCCGTCACCGTCATGGAACTCCGCTACGGCGCGGCGCGGCGGCAAGCGCCCAAACTGACCGCCGCGGTGGAGGCCTTCTTGAACGGCGTCAGCATTCTCGCCTTTGACGCCGAGTCCGCCGAGCGGGCTGGAGTCATGCGAGCCACCATGGAAGCCAATGGCTCAGCATCGCCTTGGCAGATTGCCAGATTGCCGCCACAGCCCTGGCCTACGACCTGACCCTTGTCACCAACGATGGCGACCTGAAGCGCGTGCCTAAGCTCAAGGTTGTTGATTGGCGCCATGCACAGTGAGCCTCAATCGCCGTCCGGGACCGGCATAGAAGCTCCTTGAGTCGGGAAGGCTCGGACTGCCCAGCCTCAGTAATCCTCGGGGAGCAACACCGTCGTCGCACTTTGGTCTGGCTCGGTGAGGATGTTGAACTTGGTTTCCTGGGTGG
>CAZZKQ010000433.1:0-3423 GCA_964654875.1 uncultured Verrucomicrobiota bacterium
AGGTTGTCGCGCCGGTGCTTGTCGCCGTCCTCCAGGCCCGAGCCCCACATCATGATGCAGTGGTCGAGCAGGGTGCCATCCCCCTCCTTCAGGGCGTGCATCTTCTTCACCATGTAGGCGAATTGATCGACGTTCAGCGTGTTGATGGCCGCCACCTTGCGGATCATCTCCTGGTCGCTGCCGTAGTGCGTCTGCGAATGGTGCTGGTCGGAGAATCCCAGCTCGGGGTAGGACGCTCCGTTGGGGCGGGAGCTGATGTAGGTGCTGACGCGGGTGGTGTCGGTCTGGAACGCCAGGACGGTCAGGTCGCACATGACCTGCATGTACTCACTGCGCCTGTCGCCTTCGGGGATCTTCACCTCGATGGGTGCCGAGTCGTTGGCGTGCCGTCTGGAGGGAGCGACCCCGTTCTTCTCCAAGGCCGCCTCCTGTTGGCGGGTCTCGATGGCGGCGATACGACGCTCCACCGAGCGCACGCTGTCGAGGTATTCGTCGAGTTTCTGCTGATCCCCCCTGCCGAGGGTTCGGCGGAGGTCGCGGGCTCCACCGAGCACCCGGTCGAGCATCTGGCGGTCCAGCGGGTTGGCCTGTGTGACCGTGCCTGCCTTGCCGCGTTTGCCGAAGAGCCGGTTCAACACGTTGCGGGGATCGGTCTCCGCCGGCACCGGCTGGGTGGGTGAGCGGAAACTGCAGTGGTTGTAGTATCCCTCGTGCAGGCCTTCCTGATTCTCCTTCCAGGTCTGGGGCATCGTGGCCAGTTCGAGCGACGGGAGCAGCGTCTGGGCGCCGACATAGTTGGCCATGATCTGGTCGGCTGAGATGGAGATGTTGATGCGGTCGCGCGAGTCGGGGTCGGGCAACCGAGCCGTGAGCCAGGTGGACAGTTCCAAGGCATGCGGTGCACCGCCGAAGGGTGCGGTTGGCACGCCCGAGATGCCCTTCATCATCAGGCATTGGTCCATGATGGGGTGCAGCGACCGGAGGATCGGCGGCGGCGAGTGGAGGAACTCCTCCTGACTCTTCGGCCAGAACTGGTCCATGATGACCCCGTGGGGCATGTACATGAACGCCAGGCGCACCGGCGGTGTGCGGGAATCCGAGCCGGCTGCCCGGAGGGAATCCAGGAACGGTAGCGCCAGGGACACCCCCACTCCTTTCAGGAAGGTGCGGCGATCTACAATGGAAGGGTGTCTGGTGGTGTTCATGGAGGTGGTCTGCTGCGGGTGAAGCGGGATCATCCTTCGACTCTGCGGTGGGTGAACAGATAGCTGGCGATGACTTCGGTGAGGATCGTCCTGACCCGGTATCCGTCTCCGGCGATCCGGGTCATCAAGTGATCGATGACGACCTCGTCATAGCCTTCCAACGGTCGGCCGAGCGCGTAGGCCATGAACCGTTCGGTCAGGTTGCGGGCGAGGTCGGCCTCCTGGCCGGCCAGGAGACGCTTCAATTCCGCCGGGTTGGAGAAGGTGGCCCCGGTGGGAAGTCTCCCCGCCGAGTCGATCGCGCCCCCGGCTTCATTCCGGTCCCGCCACCGGCCGATGGCGTCGAAGTTCTCCAGGCCGAAGCCGATCGGATCGAGCGTCCTGTGGCAGTTGGCGCAGACGGGATCCTTCGTGTGGAGTTCGGTCCGTTGTCGCAGGGTCAACCCCTGCACCCCTTTCGGTTCCTGAGCGTCGAGGGCCGGGATGTCGGGCGGGGGCGGCGGCACCTGTTCGCCGAGGAGCTGCTCCAGCACCCAGACGCCTCGACGCACGGGGCTGGTCCGGGTGGGGAACGAGGTTGCCGCCAGGGTGGCGGGCATGCCGAGGATACCACCTCGGTCGGGGTTCCCTAGCTTCACCCGGCGCATTCGGGTCCCCTTGACCGAGGGCCTGAGGCCGTACAGCTCGGCGAGCGGTCCGTTCACGAAGCTGTAGTCGCTGTCGACGAACCGGACGACCCTCTGGTTCTCGCGCACGAGGCTTTCGAAGAACAACCGGGCTTCATCCATCATGGCCTCTCTCAAGGCAGGGGTCATCTGGGGGAACAGGGCGGGATCGAAGACCTGGCGCTTCAGGTCGTTCACCCGGAGCCATTGGGCACCGAATCCGTCGAACAGGGCCCGGGCGCGGGGGTGTACCAGGAGCCGCTTCGTCTGGGCCCGCAGTGTCCTGGGATGGTGCAGTTCGCCCGCGTCGGCCAGCGCGGACAATTCGGCGTCGGGCGGCGCCGACCACAACAGGTAGGAGAGACGGGCCGCCAGATGGTGGTCGTCCAATCGGACGATCGTTTCGTCGGCCGGAGCTGCTCCGGTCGGGGCAATGAAGAGGAACTGTGGGGAGACGAGGACCGCCTTGAGCACCAGGCCCAGCGACGCGGTGTAGTCCAGGCCCTTCCCGCGGGCGAGGTCGAAGATGTCCACGAGGACCTCCACCTCGGTCGGGGTGGGCGGTCGCCGGTAGGCATCGCGGGCCAGGGAGCGTGCGACCCGGCGCGCCGCGTCGTGAGGATCGACACCCTCGGCCGGCTTCCTTCCAAAGAGCCGCTTCTGCACTGCGGTGGGCGTCTTGCCGTCCGGCGCGACGACCTGTCCGACCACCTCGTTGGCGATCTCGAGGAACAGTTCCGACTGCAGCGGGGAAATCGAGTTGAGGTAGCCCTCCCCGACGACTTCCTCCGGCAGACGGTCGGCAATGGACGTGTCCACCTCATAGAGATCGTGCAGCGTGTTGGCGTACTCGACCTTCGACAGCCGTCGCATCACGAAGGGGCCAGGGTTCCTTGGACTCAGGTGCTTCAGCTTGCCGATCCACCCAATGAATTGGCGGCGCTCCTCTTCGGTGGGTTGTTTTGCCGAGTCCTGCGGTGGCATGTCGTGGACCCGGACGTTCGCCACGGCCTTCTTCCACTGCAGGAAGGCGGTGCCGCGTCCGGGATCCTTCAGCGCCACCTCGAGATTGACGTTCGCCTTGGCGCGGCCTCCTCCGTGGCACTTCGTGCAGTAGGTCGTCACGAAGGGTTCCACGTGCTCCTTGAAGGTCCTCCTTGCCTCGTCCCGGAGCGCGGCAGCGTTCACGTTTTCAGGGTCCGTTTCACCCAGACAGGGCGAGATCAGCGAGATGACGAAGGCACAGCCCAAAGCCGCGGTCGTCGCGGTACCCAGCCGGAAGAACCGGACGAGGCGTGGGGGCTGCATGCCGACGATCCAAGCACGAGCTCTCACGGAATGGAATGACGAGGATGGACCCCAGTACGGAACACCCGGGGCCTCCTGGCGTCGTGGAGTCTGGGTGGACTGGATTCGAGTCCCTCCGTGGGGGCCGACGATCTGGAGTCCGATGCCGCTGGTGGCCTCCTCGGACCGCGCTCGGGGAACTGGAGAACTGGAGGGCCGGAGGGGACTCGCGCAGAGACGCGGCGACGCGGAGGAAAGAGAAGTGG
>CAZZKQ010000434.1:0-3406 GCA_964654875.1 uncultured Verrucomicrobiota bacterium
AACGAACGAGATCCGACAGGATCCGGGCCTCCTGGATGGTGTGGGTGACCGGCTTCTCGAGGTACAGGGGACGTCCGCTCCTGAGGACGTTCGTGGCGATCACCGCATGCGTGTGGTCGGGCGTGGCCACCAGCACGGCGTCGAGGTCCTTCTGGTCGAGCATCCGACGCCAGTCGACGTAGGTGTGGGCCGACGGGAACCGCTTCGCGGCGCCGGCGAGGTTCCGGCTGTCACAGTCGCACAGGGCGACGATGTTCTGGTCCTTGATCCCGTCGATGTTCTCGGCGCCGCGTCCGGCCACGCCGACGACGCCGATGTTGAGGCGTTCGTTGGGGGAGATGCGACGGCGGGAGGAGGCGGAGGCCCGGCCCACGGTCATCCACGAGGCGACACCAAGGGCGGAGGTCTGGAGGAACTGGCGACGGCTGGACATGCGCGGAGCATCGGGAATCCCCCGCGCCACCGGCAATCGGGAAATTCAGAAACGCCTCCGTTTCAGGCCCCGCAGAACCGGCGGAACCCGCCACCGAGGAGTTCCCGGACGTCCCGTCGGATCTCGTCGTCGGACACCTCCCAGCCCGAACCCGCCAGCCGCGCATAGTTCCGTGCCAGGCAGTCCGCGAGGATCTCCCGGGAGTGGTGCCACTTGTAGATCAGCTGGTCCAGGACCCGGGCGTCGCTGTGCTGCGGGGTGAAGCTCGTTCCCAGCAGCTCGAGACGCAGGGTCGTGATCTCGTCGATCAACTGCGGCGTGTTCGTGAACCACCAGCAGCCGAAGGGGTGCAGGTTCCGGAACTTCCGGGCGAGGACCACCAGCTCGTGCTGGTTCTCGCGGGCGAGACAGGTGACGAGGAACCGGTTCTCCGGATGCGCCGCACAGAGGGTCTGCAGGGCCCCGAGATCGCTGCGGCCGACCCCATCGCCCGCCATGCGCAGCAGCGGGTTCACCGCACGCGTCACTCCCATCATCATCGCGAAGGGCTGTCCAAACTCCCTGCAATGCGGCAACACCGCGCGCTCCAGCAGCCACGTCGTGTCGGTGTCCGCCGGATACCGGAACGTCGGCGGCAGTGAGACCATGCAGTAGCGGGAGCCGATCCGACGCGTCCAGTCGGCGAGGAAGCGTCGGACCTCCGAGACCGTGCCCTCGCTGGGTTCCAGTCCGACCGCATAGCCCCAGCGTCGCAGCCGCTCGGCGGAGTCCGTCCAGGACAGCAGCAGCGGATCGATCCGGAGCGCCGCCTCGAACCGGGGATCCCGGGCCGGCCTCGCCTCCCAGAAGGCCCGCTCCTCGTCGTCGAACGGGGAGTTCGTCATGAACACCCGCTCCACATTCGCCAGCTGGAGCACCTGGTCGATGAACGCGTCAGGACGCTGCCCCGCGTACCATCTCCGGATCGAAGCGAGATCCTGTCGGCGCGGATCCAATCCCAGGGCCCGCAGCGTGGTCAGCACGCCCCGACAGGCCTCCGACACCGGGGAGTGCTCGACGAAGAGGGCATTCCACACGTATTCGGCCTGCTCGGTCTTCGAGGCCGACCAGAAGCGGTCGAACGGCAGGTCCATCTGACGGAACGCCTCGCTGACGAGGTAGTGGTAGACCAGCTGGTCGTCGATGCCCCACAGCAGCAGCGAGCCGAAGCCCGGATCGTACAGGTGCGTGTGGATGTCATGGACCGGCGTGGACTCCACGATGCGGGTGACGCGCGGCGCGAGGGTGTCGAGGGAGGACATGGCGAATTCAGGGTCGGAGATGGAGGGTTCGGCGTGGGTTGGGAAGGGGATCAGGCGGGCGATGGGCTCGCGGGCGGGCTGCCACCGAGTTTCTTCAGGACGTCCTGGAAATCCGCCGGCAGCGGCGCCTCGAAGGACAGCGTCTGACCGGAGCGCGGATGGGCGAAGGCCAGCGTCCGTGCGTGGAGCATCTGCCGGGGAGCCTTCCAACCGAGCTCGGTCGCCAGACGTCGATTGGCCCGCTCGCCGTAGACGAGGTCGCCCACGAGCGGGAAGCCGAGGTCCTGGAAGTGGACCCGGACCTGATGGGTGCGACCGGTGTGGATCCGTGCCTCGACCCACGAGGCCCCTCGGAGGCGCGCAATCCGGCGGTAGGTGGTCAGCGCCTCGCGTCCGGGTCCCTCGGTGACGGTCATCCGTTTGCGCTGGACCGGATGGCGCGCGATGCGCCCCCGCAGTTCACCTTCGGGCGGCTGGATGTCCCCGCAGAGCAGGCAGTGGTAGCGCTTGTCGACCTGTCGCGCCGCGAAGGCCGCCTGGAGCGCGCGGTGCGCGGTGTCGTTCTTTGCCACGACGAGGCATCCCGAGGTTTCGCGGTCGATCCGGTGCACGATGCCCGGTCGGGCCACGCCGCCGATGCCACTGAGGTTGCCGGCGCAGTGGTGGAGCAGGGCGTTCACCAGGGTGCCGTCGGCATGGCCTGCCGCCGGATGCACCACCAGACCCGGTGGTTTGTCGAGGACCAGGAGGTCGTCATCCTCGAAGAGGAGGTCGAGTGGGATGTCCTGGGCGACCACGTCGGCCGCGACGGGGTCGGGCCACTCGATGGTGATCACATCCCCGGATTTCGGCTTCTGGGAGGCCTTGGGGGCCTTGCCATTGACCTGCACGCAGCCCTCGCCGATCAGGCGTTGCACCTCACCGCGGGAGGTCTCCGGGTAGCGTTCGTGCAGGAACTGGTCGAGACGCCGTCCCAGCATCGAGACCTCCACCGTGAACGCGTCGTGCCGGCCCATGGTTCAGCCCGGGTTTCCAGTGCCGCGCGCTCCGGCCCCGGTCCTCGGTTTCAGGGTGAAATAGAGGGCGACGCCGGCCGCGAGGAGGACGAGTCCGGTGGATTGCCCCGGGGTGAAGGATCCCGAGAGGGGCTGGGAGACCCGGGCATAGTCCCCCCGGAACCACTCGGTGAACGCCCGGAGGAGGGAATAGCCGATGAGGTAGAGGGCGAAGATCTGTCCGGAGAACCGGCGACGTCGGAAGCCCCACATCAGGGCGATGAAGAACGCGAGGTTGAGGAGGGACTCATAGACCTGGGAGGGATGGACCCCGAGGCCGCCGGAGGCGTGGCCGTTCGGAAAGTGGATCGCCCAGGGCAGCGAGGTGGGGCGTCCGAAACAGCAGCCGTTCATCAGGCAGCCGAGCCGGCCGAACACGTGTCCGAGCGCGATGCCGGGGGCGAGGCAGTCGGCCGTGGTCCACAGCGGGAGGCCGAGGGAGCGGATCCGCCACAGGCCGACCAGGATGGCGAGGATGAGACCGCCGTAGAAGACGAGCCCACCCTTCCAGACCGCGAAGACCTCCCGCCAGGGCTGGCCGGCGAAGGATTCGTTCCAGTAGCTCACGACGTACATCAACCGGGCGCCGACCAGACCGCTGGCGATGAGCCAGGGGG
>CAZZKQ010000435.1:0-3405 GCA_964654875.1 uncultured Verrucomicrobiota bacterium
ATGTCGTCCTCACCCGACCAGCTCCGCGAACTCTTCCGCATGCAGAAGGCCCTCAACGAACGCATCGGTGTCCTCACGGACCAGATGGACGAGGCTGAAAAGACCAAGTGGGTCCTCAACTACTGCCGGGCCATGACCCAGGAGCTGGCCGAACTGACCGACAGCGTGCCGTGGAAGTGGTGGGCGAAGTACCAGAAGTTCGACGAGCAGAACGCCCGCGTCGAGGTGGTCGACCTCCTCCACTTCCTGATCTCCCTCGCCCAGGTGCTGGGCATGAGCGCCGACGATGTCTTCCAGGCCTACCTCAAGAAGAACGAGGTGAACTTCAAGCGGCAGGAATCCGGGTACGCCGAGAAAGACCATTCGGATTCCAAGCACATCTGACACCGAGCCGCCCCACCGCGCTCGGATCGCTGGCAGGGCACCGAACGAAGGCAGCCCCAGCCCGCCTCCCGCATGAAAACCCTCTACCTCGACATCTTCAGCGGCCTCAGCGGCGACATGTTCATCGGCGCGCTGCTCGATCTTGGTGTCGAGTTCCGCACCCTGCGTCAGGAACTCCAGAAGCTGGGCCTCCCCGGCTATCATCTGCACGTCGCACGACGCCAGAAGAGCGGCATCGAGGGTGTGAAGTTTGATGTCCACCTCGAGGGGGAGTCCCACTCCCACTCCCACAACCACGACGATCAACACGACTGCTGCACCCCCGGGCCTGGCGACCATGACCATGACCATGACCACGGCACTTCCCCTTCCACTTCCTCGGGGCATCACCATCACCACGCGGACTCCCGCGACTTCGCGGCGATCCGCGGGATGATCGATTCCAGCAGCCTCTCACCCTGGGTGCGTGAACGGTCGATTGCCGTGTTCCGCCGGATCGCCGAGGCCGAGGGCAAGGTCCATGGCCTGCCGCCGGACAGGGTCCACTTCCACGAGGTGGGGGCCGTCGACTCGATTGTCGACATCGTGGGCACCGGCATCGGCCTTGAGCTGCTCGGCCGCCCAAGGGTCCTGGCCGGACCCGTCGTGGAGGGCACCGGATGGGTCCGCTGCGCCCATGGACGCTTCCCCATCCCGACCGCGGCCACCCTGGAGATCCTCGGTGCGCGCGGGATTCCGCTCTCCCAGTGCGAGGAACCCCACGAACTGGTCACCCCCACCGGTGCCGCACTGCTCGCCGAGTTTGCCGAGTCCTTCGGCCCCATGCGGAACCTCGTCGCCTCCCGGGTGGGCTACGGCCTCGGCACCCGGGACAACCAGACGCGCCCCAACGTCGTCCGTGCCGTCCTGGGTGAGGAAGCCGCGATGGAGGAGCACGACTGGGAGACCGACTCGGTGGTCGTACTCGAGACCAACCTCGATGATGTCAGCGGGGAGATCCTCGGCGAGTTCATCGAGGGCACCCTCCGGGCCGGGGCGCTCGACGCCTTCCATGTTCCGGTCGTGATGAAGAAGAACCGGCCCGGGGTTTTGCTGACCGTGCTGTGCCACGGGGCGGATGCCGACCGCTTCACCGCGCGGATCCTGCGCCACACCTCGGCCTTCGGCGTCCGCCGATCCGTGCTCGAACGCCGGAAGCTGCGGCGGGAGATGATCCGGGTCCGCACCGAGTTCGGGGAGATCCCCGTGAAGCTGGGATGGCTGGATGGCGAGCGGATCCAGGCCGCGCCGGAGTTCGACGTCTGCCGCGACAAGGCCGTCCAGGCCGGCGTTCCGGTCCGACAGGTCTTCGAGGCCGCCCTCCGCGCGACCCCACCGACGGGACCCTGAGCCCTCACCCCACCCCGGCTCCACCCCACTCCCGCACCGCCACGGACCATGGTCGAATCCACCCCCGCCGCCGACGCCTCGGAACTGCTCCGACGCAGCCTTGAGCGGGGTCGGCTCGGTCATGCCTACCTCTTCGTGGGGGATGCCCCGGACGTCCTCGAGTCGAGCGCCCGGCACTTCGCCCAGACCCTGGTCTGCCGGAACCCGCCGACCACCGGGGCGGCAGGGATCGGCACCAGTCCCTGTGGCCAGTGCGACCCCTGCCGGCGGGTCCTCCGCTACGGGCACCCGGATGTCGCGTGGGTCCGACCCGGCAAGAAATCCCGGGTGATCTCGGTCGCCCAGGTCCGCGACCTCATCCACACCGCACAGGTCCGTCCCACCGACGCCCGATACAAGATCGGCATCCTGACCGATGCCGACCGACTGCGGGTGGAGGCCGCCAACGCCTTCCTGAAGACCCTCGAGGAACCGCCACCCGACTCGATCTTCATCCTGCTGACCACCGACGTGGAACGGCTGCTCGAGACGATCCTCTCGCGCTGCCTCCGGCTGAACTTCGCCAGCGGAACCATCCGCGTCGACGATCCGATCCGGGAGTGGTTGGCCGGTGCGACCGCGGGACTCGCAGCGGGGAGCCCGACCCTCTTCCAGCGCTACCTGCTGCTGGAATCCCTGATCGGCCTCCTCGGTTCCGTGCGGGAACGGGTCGAGGAATCCCTCCGGGCCGTATCGCCCCTGCAGCGGTTTCCCGACGCCGATGCCGAGCAGCGGGACCGCTGGGAGGACGAACTCGATGCCGCCGTGGAGGCGGAGTACCGACGGATGCGGGGGGATTTCCTCGCCGGATTCCATGCATGGCTGCGGGATCTCTGGACGCGGTCCCTCACGCCGGGTGCCCCGTTGTTCCTTCCCGAGCTGGAGGCCACCACCCAGCAGGTCGCCTCGAGGCTGTCGCCCGACGCCAGCCACAGGAACCTCGACCTCTGGGAACAGACCCAGCGCCTCCTTCTGGGCACCAACGCCCAGGAGGCGCTCGTGCTCGAGGTGGGCCTGCTCCGCCTCTCCCTGTGACCCCGGCCCCGATGCAGACGACGACCACCGGATATCATCGGATCTGGCTTCTGATGCTCGGGGCGTTCCTCGGTCTCTGTCTGCTCAAGTTCGGCAATCCGGTCATCCTCGCCCGACAGCTGCCCCCACCCCAGTCCTGGGACGAACTCTGGAACCATCCGTGGCCGCCGTCATGGTCGTGGACCGGACTCTTCCTCCTCACCGCGTTGGCGGTGCCCCTGCTGGCGAGCCGGCTCCGGTGGCGTCGGATGCCCTTCCCCCCGCTTCTCTGGATCCCCGCCGTCGCCTGGTTCACCTGGCAGTGGGTGGCCCACGCCTCGACCGTCGACGCCACCCTGGGCGGGATCACCCTGGCCCAGTTCACGGGTGTCCTCGCCTGCTATCTCCTGGGGGCCGCCCTCGTCTCCGATGCCTCGGCGCTTCGCTGGGTGCTGATCGGCCTGATCGCCGCCCTCTGCATCTGTCTGATGCGGGCCGCCACCCAGCGCTGGGTGGAGTTCCCCGCGGA
Source organism: uncultured Verrucomicrobiota bacterium (assembly GCA_964654875.1). Taxonomy (GTDB): domain Bacteria; phylum Verrucomicrobiota; class Verrucomicrobiia; order Limisphaerales; family UBA9464; genus UBA9464. The sequence goes on from CAZZKQ010000435.1 coordinate 3,356, forward strand.
TCATGCCCTGCTGGTCGATCAAAAATACGTGGGGAATCGTGATCGTCGGG
>CAZZKQ010000436.1:0-3396 GCA_964654875.1 uncultured Verrucomicrobiota bacterium
TCGCCCGCTTCGCATCCTCGGGGGATGCACCCGGAGCCGGCGGGGCCAACGACAGAAGGTAGGAAAAGGACGTAATACCCATGATGAGCTGCAAAGGAAGCGTAAGCCTAGAAACGAAGACCGCTTTGGCAAGAACTCGCTTGGATCAAATCGGGAGCGCGTCCCTCCGGGTCGACCCGGACGGTTCCGCCGCTCCTGGTCCTCTCCCCGGGGCCGCGTCTCATCGGCTGGACACCGGCGGTTCTGCGTTGGCGATGAACTGGAGCAGATCCGCCATCGACTGCACCGGAAGCCCATCCGCGAGGCCCTCGGGCATCAGCGACTGCCCGGAACTGGTCATGCTCCGGACCTGGGACCGCGGGAGCGTGACCTCCTGTCCCCCACCCATCCGGAGCGTCACGGCCGACGGGGTCTCGCGGTCGATGACGGCGACATGCTGTTCCCCATCCCGGGTTTCGACCCGGAAGGCCACGTATTGGGGGGCCACCTCGGAGTGGGGATTGAGGATGCTCGCCAGCAGGCGATCCCGACCGGCCGACCTCACCGTGACCAGGTCGGGACCGAGTCGGACCCCATCCGCACCCGACCGATGGCAGGAGGCGCATCGCTCGCGGTAGACCGCCCTTCCCCGACCCGCATCACCGTCCAGCGACAGCGCCGGAGCAAAGGATGCCGCCCGCGCCGCGGCACCGGGACCCGGGGGGAAGAGCCGCCCGACCCGCGCGGCAAGATCCCCATCCTGGGTCGCCCGGAGCGACTGGATCGCGGCGGCGGAAAGGTCCGATCCCGGCAACGCCCCCGATTCCACGGCGTCGAGGAGTGCGACAAGGCCGGGACGCCGGGAGACGACCACGTTCAGGACCTCGTTGCGCAGGGAATCCGGGTAGCCGGACCATCCCTGCAGCAGAGCCCTGGGAACGGTATCGTCGGTGGCCCGGGCAAGGGTCCGGATCGCCTCGCGGCGCAACGGTTCCGGTCCGCGCGCCAACACCGGTTCCAGGACGACCCGGGTCCGTTCGTCGGGCAGATGGGCGAGAAGCCGGATGGCCTCGATCCGACGCCCCTCGGGCAGGGCGTTGTCGACCGCAGCCGACCGGGCCAGCGCAGCAAGACGTTCCAGGCGTTGCGGTCCCACCGGGGATCCCGAAGGACCCGGACTCCGACGGGACCCATCCAGGACCGCCGTCGCAATCTGGAACGCCACGGCCTCGTTCCCATCCGCCATCACCCAGTCCAGGACCTCCCGGACGTCGGAGGGTCGCCCCTGTGCCCCGATCAGCGTCGCCAGCCGACGGATCCAATCCAGGCCGGCCGGCCTTCCCATGAAATCGGGGTCCCGCACCGAGGCGGCGAACACCTCCGGGGCCCCTTCGGACAGGGAGCTCAGCAGCGCCCACGGGATCCAGGGATCCCCGGCGTCCCGACGCACCAGGCCCACGATCGATGGGATCCGATCCTTCAACGGCATCTCTCCGAGGGTGAACGCCAGCTGGAAACGGACCCGGACCGCTGGATCCTCCACCCGCCGGGCGAGGGCTTGGACGAGGATGGGGCCTTCACCGGGATTTCGGAGGTGATGTTCAGCGAGCGCGACGGCGTGCTCCCTCACCCGTTCATCCGGGTCGTCCAACGCCGGAACCAGATGGCGCCCGGCCGACAGGGCCGACAGACCCTCGAGCCCATGCAGGGCCTGCAGACGGGCGAGCGGACGTGACGACTTCAGGAGCAGGCGCTCCAGTTCGGGCACCGCCCGGGGATCCTGCGCCTCGAAGAGCAGTCGGGCCGCCGTCTCACGGGTCCACCCGTTGTCGCTCTCGAGGGCGGCCACGCGACCCGCCACATCGAGCGTCCCAGGAAGCGGGCGGCTCGGACGCCGGAATCCCTCGGGAACGATGCGCCAGATGCGCCCACGGTCATTGCCGCTGTTCAGATCGAGGTGCTTCTTGATCGACTCCGGAATCGACCAGGGGTGCTCGATCACTTCCCGATACATGTCGGCCACATAGAGGCAGCCATCCGGACCATTCTGGAAGTGCACGGGCCGGAACCAGGTGTCCCGCGAGGCCACAAACTCGACGGATCGTTCATCGGAGGGGCGTTCCGCCTGGAGCGCGACGCCAGCGGGCTTGAGGATCTTCCGGTGGATGAGGTTGCCACCCGCATCGCCGATGAAGGCGTTGTCGACGAACTCCGGCCCATAGGCATCCCCCCGATAGATCGTCGCCCCCGTGGCCCCGGTGAAATAGCCGGAGACCCGGCCGCCACCCTCGACCGCGCCGGGTACCACCCCGCTGATCCGCCATCGGGTCCGCACGATCCGCCACGGCTCGTCAGGACTGATCCGGAACACCTCCGCCGCAGGGCCGTCCGCTGCGATGCTGAGTCGTGGTCCCGGCATCGACACCGCCGGGTTCCGGTCCGCATACCGCTGGGGATACAGGATCATCTGGAGATGGTCGCTGTTGCTGCAGACGAACTTCCTGCCGTCGGTGTCGAACGAGAGCCCGTACTGTCCGCCGCCGGCCTCGGGGCGGATGTCGAAGGTCCGCGGGTCGAAACTGAAATCCCTGCCCCGAAGCTCCAGCGGCTTCCCCGCGGATCCGTCGGCCCGCCGGACCTCCGCGGCGCCGATCGGGCCCGTCGCCCCGTGGATGCGGTTGTCGAGGCCCCAGTTGAATGAATTGAGGAGGGCCTGGACGTTGAGCCGGGAGGCCCCGCTCCCAAAACCGGTGAACACCACCTTCCGCTCATCGGCACGCCCGTCCCCATCCAGATCCTTCAACCATACGATGTCCGGGGTCGCCCCGACAAACACCCCGCCCTTCGAACAGATCAGGGCGGTCGGCCAGGGCAGGTTGTCGGCAAACACCACCGAGCGGTCATACCTCCCGTCGCCGTCGGTGTCCTCCAGTCGACGGATCCGGCCCGCATGAGGGGTCTCGTCCCGTCGCTCCGAGTAGTCGACCATCTCGACCACGAACATCCGCCCGAACTCGTCGAAGGCGAGGGTGACGGGACTGACGACCTCCGGCTCCGCGGCGGCCAGCTCGAGGCGGAACCCCGGTTTCACCACGAAGGTCGAGGACGCCGCCGAAGGGGCGGTGGGAGGTACCCGCGGCAGGTCATTCGCCGGGTCCAGTTCCGGCTGCGCACCTGTGCCGCCATACGCCGCCGTGTACGAAACCTTCGTCTCGGGGGTCGCCCCGACTCCCCGGATCCAGTCAACGAGGACGAGAACCCCGAGGACCGGTCCCAAACATCGCCACAGCATCGACCGCATGCTGGAAGATCCCCGAAGCGGATCAGGAGTTCCACCCCGGAGTCGATCCACGTGGCACGCTCCATCCGATCCCGACCCTCCGGACAATTGGTTCGACGGGTCCCACCCACAACCCC
>CAZZKQ010000437.1:0-3381 GCA_964654875.1 uncultured Verrucomicrobiota bacterium
ACACACCCGCGAGGATATCGACCGGCTCGTGAAGGAGATCACTCCCCTCGCGGCGGGGATCCAGAAAACCAACCCCGCCGCATCGGAGTCCTGACCCGTGCCCTCCGACCCCGCCCATCTCGACCAGCGGTTTGTCTGGCATCCGTTCACCCAGATGAAGGACTGGCTCCGGACGGAGCCAATCGTCCTCGAACGGGGTTGTGGATCTGTACTCTATGACACCCGGGGACGGGCCTACCTCGACGCCAACGCCTCCATCTGGACCAACCTTCACGGTCACAACCACCCCCGGCTGAACCGGGCTCTCCGCGAGCAGTTGGCGAAGGTCGCCCACGTCTCCGCCCTCGGTTTTGCCAACCCGCCCGCCAGTCGGCTCGCCGCCGAGCTGGTCCGGCTGTCCCGGTTCCGAGGCGAGGGCCCATCGCTCGGCAAGGTGTTCTTCTCGGATGACGGTTCCACGGCACTCGAGGCCGCCATCAAGTTGGCCCACGAATCCACCCGACGCACGAGGGGGCCCCGACAGAAGCCGAGATTCCTAAGCCTCCAGGGCGGCTATCACGGTGACACCGTGGGCGCCGTCTCGGTCGGCTATTCCCCCCTGTTCCATGAAGGCTACCGGGACCTGCTGTTCAAGTCGGACACCGTCATGGCCCCGTACTGCTACCGGTGCCCCTTCAACCGCGCCAAGCCGGACCGGGCGGACGCGCGGACCTACCGGTCCTGCGGCTGGGAGTGCCTAAACCAGGTCGATCGGAAGCTGGCCGCGGCGCGACGGAGCGGACGTCCCTACTCGTCGTTCGTGGTCGAGCCTCGGATCCAGGGTGCCGCGGGGATGATCGCCCAGCCGGATGGCTGGCTGAAGGAGACCTGTTCCCGGATACGCGACCACGGAGCGCTGATCATCGCTGACGAGGTCATGACGGGATTCGGCCGGACCGGATCTGCCGGATCCCTCTTTGCCTGCGGCCTTGAGGGCATCCGTCCCGATTTCCTGTGCCTCGCGAAGGGACTCACCGGGGGCTACCTGCCCATGGCGGCGACGCTGACGACCCAGTCGGTGTTCGACGCCTTCCTAGGCGAGTACTCGGAGTTCAAGACCTTCTTCCACGGCCACAGCTTCACGGGCAATCCCCTCGGCGCCGCGACGGCCCTCGAAAGCCTCGCCCTGCTGGAAAACCCCGCCAGCAGGCAGCGACGCAAGGCCTTGGAGAAGGCCCTCACCCATGAACTGGGGTCGCTGTGGACACTCCCAGCCGTCGGCGATGTCCGCCAAGTGGGCCTGGTCACCGGGGTGGAACTGGTCCGGGACTGGCGGACCCGTGCACCATTCCCACTGGAGGCCCAAGCGGGGATCCGAGTCTGCCAGGCCATGGCCCGACGCGGCGTTCTGACCCGACCGATCGGCAATGTTGTCGTAATGATGCCCCCCTATTCGACGACCCTCCGGCAGATGAAGACGATGGTGTCGACCCTCCACGACGCCATCGAAGAGACGCTGGCGGAGTAGGGGCACGGCGGCCCTGGGAAGGCGAGAATTCCGGAGGAGGCAGGGCGGAACCAGACCGACGGAGATGATGTCATGGTCTTGTCACCGTGACGACTCAATGCCGACACCGTTTCAGGCTCTGGTGATTCGATGGTTCGAACTGCTTGGATCTGGTTCCTGAGCTGCATCCTGTCGTCCGTCACCGGCGCTGCCCAACTGGCGATCACCGAAGTCTTCCCGGCGGCCTCGACCAACGGGGCGCCGGCCCTGCACGGGGACTGGTGGGAACTGACGAACTTCGGGTCGTCGCCGATCGACCTGACGGGATACCGTTTCAACGATGCCAACGGCGGACTCACCAATGGCGTGGTGACCCTCGACGGCATCACGATCGAGCCCGGGGAATCGATCGTGTTCCTCGAACAGAACGTCACCACGGGTCTGCCCTCGGTGGACGATTTCAGGACCTGGTGGGGCACCGCACTGCCGGCCAACCTGAGGATCTTCGGGTATTCGACAAACAACATCGGCCTCTCCGGCAGCGGGGACACGGTCCGTCTCTGGGATGGCAGGGCCACCGAAGAGGCCGACACCGTGGTCGAAGCCTCGTTCGTAGCCGCCACCCCGGGCGTCAGCTTCACCTACGATCCGGCCACGGGCCTGTTCGGTGCCGCGTCGACCGCGGGAGGCACCGGCGTGATCGCGGCGACCGAGAACGGGGATATCGGATCCCCGGGCACAACCACCGGAACCGTGCCCTTGGCGATCACCCATCAGCCCCAGGGCACCGTGGTGAACCCGCTTTCCACCGCGACCTTCACCGTCGCCGCCCACGGCATGCCCCGCCCCCGGGTAACCTGGGAGTTCCAGGGAGCCCCACTGGCCGGTGGGTTCGGATTCACCCTTCGGATCGCGGAAGCAAAGGTGGGCAACGTCGGATCCTACCGGGCCGTCCTCGACAATGGACTGGCCCGTTTGGTGAGCGAAACGGCCACCCTAGCGCTGACGGAGCAGCCGACGCCGCCGACCTTCACGCTCCTCCCCAAGAGTGCGACTAACTTTCCGGGTGGCACGGTCACCTTCACCGCGTTGGCGACGGGGGTTCCGGCTCCGAACTATCAATGGTTTCTCGGCAACGCCGCCATCGACAGCGCTACCAACTCCACGCTCACCCTCACCAATCTCACTCCCGCCTCGGTGGGCACCTATCGGGTTGAAGCGATGAACCCGAGCGGCACCGCCAGCGCATCGGTCGAGCTCACGCTTCTTGCCAAACCAGATCTCCGCATCACCGAGGTGGCCTCCTCGGCGGCACTCGATGCGGATTTCCAGGCGGTCTTCGGGTTTTCCAAGCAGGACTGGTGGGAGGTGACCAGCTTCTCCCCTACCCCGATCTCCCTGCTCGGATGGCGGTTCGACGACAACAGCGCGAACCTCGCAAACGCCTACACCATCACCAACGATGTCACGATTCTTCCCGGTGAGTCAGTCATCTTCGTCGAGGTCCTCCTCCCAGAGCAGTTCCGCAAGTGGTGGGGCGAGGCCAACCTGCCGTCAGGACTCAAGATCGTGTCGTACTCCGGCAGCGGCCTGGGCCTGAGCTCCGGCGGGGACGCAATCCGCCTCTGGAATGCCACGACCACCAGCAGCGCGGATCCCATCGCTTCGGCCGACTTCGGGGCCGCCACGCCCGGCATCAGCTTTAACTACAATCCCGAGACCGGTGTGTTCGGGGACAAAAGCGTGCTGGGACAGAATGGCGTGATCGCCGCGGAATCGGCCGCCAGCGGTGGCCAGGACATCGGTTCCCCTGGTCGTATCCGCGTGGGTGCTGACCCCGTGCTGCCACCGATGGTTTCCGCCACCGTTGCGGGCGGCCAGCTGAAGCTCCGGTT
>CAZZKQ010000438.1:0-3379 GCA_964654875.1 uncultured Verrucomicrobiota bacterium
CTACTACTACCGCGGGATCCTCTATTGGATGGACGGCGAGCCCGACAACGCCCGGGCGGCATTCCGGAGTGCGGCGGTCCAGGACCAGAATCCGGAACTGGGCATCACGAAGGCCGACTGGGTGCTCCTGGACTACCTCGAGGGCCTGGCCACATTGAAGCTGGGGGGGGATGGACAGGATGGGTTCAAGCGGGCTGTCGCAGAGGCCCGGGCAAACCCGCCGCCTCCCTACAGCCGCGAGGCGAATGTCCTCGTCTTCCTCGAGATGGGACAGGGACCGGTGAAGTATGCCGATGGCGACCATGGGGAGCGGTTGCGGTTCCAACCGGGCACCGCCTCCGATCCCGTGGCAGTCCTGAACTTCGGATCCGAAAGTGTCCAGGTGGGCCCTTTTGACGACATCACCTACCAGGCGACCACCCGCGGTGGGCGCGTGATGGACCATGTCCTCCAAGGCAAGGCGGTGTTCAAGGAGAGCACCGATGCCTTTGGCACCGGTGCCATCATCGCAGGAGCCGGTGTCGCGATCGCGGGGCAGTCCAACACTGCGCAGGGCGTCGGACTGGGCCTCGTGGCGGCGGGGCTGGTCAGCAAGATCATCAGCGCCGCGACCACGCCCGCCGCAGACACACGGAGCTGGTCCAATCTCCCCAATCTCCTCAGCTTCGCTGCACTGAGGATGTCCCCGGGCCCGCATTCGCTGCGGGTTGAATTCAGGGACGCCGGCGGGCGCGTCGTGGTCACCCGGGATGCCGCCTTCCACGTGGTTCCAGGCCGGGACACCGTCCTTTTCTTGAGCGATCGAAACTCCTGATTCCCCATGAAACATCTCCCACTCCTCCATTCGGTTCTCCCGTGTGTCCTCCTGGTGGCCCTCGCCGCCGGATGCTCCCGCCACACCGGGGCCTACACCCCGAAGCCGGCGAACCTCGGCGCCGACCAGCTTTCGGCCAAATTCGTCCTGATGGATCCGGGGGCCCGCAAATCCGTCACCAGCACGGGATTGCAGGAGGTCCGCCTCCCCGATGGACGATTTCAGGTCTTCTGTCAGGTCCTGAATCGCGAGAACCGACGGATCCAGGTCCAGATCCAATGCGTCTTCAAGGACGCCGGCGGATTCGGGAACGGGGATGAGACGCCGTGGGAGACGCTGATCCTCACCGAGAACGCCACCGAGACGGTCCAATTCACCTCGTTGAACAACGCCGCGACCTCCTATACGATCCGGGTCCGTCAAGCGCGTTGAACCCATGAATCTCCGTCCCATTCTGCCACTCTGTGCCGTTGCGATCCTGGCCACCTCCGGGTGCCAGACCCAGGCTCCCACGGAATACGTCCTCCAGCTGACCAGCGCGACCTCGGTCGGCTACAGCGGGGTGCTGATTGCCGATGGGAAGCGGCAGGAGATCCAGGGAAAGACTCCCGGTGAGATCCGCGTGAAGGCGAAGGACCTCAGCTGGAAGATCCGGCAGGGAACCGAAAACGGAACGCTCACCCTCGAGGTGAAGGATGTGAAGCGACCGGAGCGGATCGAGACCGTGGTGGCGTCCACCGGTCCGAATTCCGCAATCATTGGCGGTACGTTGATCAAGCCCGGCATGCCGACCTGGCCGGGGCTGTGATGGCCTTGGAGTCCACCCCTGCGGCAAAGGCGGCTCGATGAAGATTATCGGCGTCATCCCGGCCCGCTACGCCTCCACCCGGTTCCCGGGCAAACCCCTCCACCTGATCGCCGGCAGGACGCTCATCCAGCGGGTAGTCGAACGCTGCCGTCTCGCCTCCCGCCTGGCCGAGGTGATCGTGGCCACCGATGACTCCCGCATCGCCGATGCCGTCCGACCCTTCGTGCGGGTCGAGATGACCCGGGGCGACCATCCCAGCGGAACCGATCGGATCGCTGAGGTCGCCGGACGGGTGGATTGTGACGCGGTCGTCAACATCCAGGGCGACGAGCCGCTGATGGATCCTGCGGTCATCGACGCCGTGGCGGCGCTCCTCGAGCATTGCCCGATGTCCACGGCCGCCACGCCGATCCGGAACGACGCCGAGTGGTCGAGTCCCAATGTGGTCAAGGTGGTCTGCGCTGAGGATGGTCGGGCCCTCTATTTTTCCCGGAGGACCATTCCCTATCTGCGCGACCAGGCGGAACTGCCGCCCGCCGGACAGCGTGCGACATTCCCATTCCGGAAGCATCTCGGGATCTACGGCTATCGTCGCGAGACGCTGTTGGGTCTGGTTCGGCATCCCGTCTCCCCGCTGGAGATCGCGGAGCGCCTCGAACAGCTGCGCGCCCTCGAGCATGGCATCCCGATCGCCGTGGCCACGGTGGACCACGACAGCATCGTGGTGGATGTCCCCGAGGATGTGGCCAGGGTCGAGGCCATCCTGTCGGCACGGGCGGCCCTTGGCTGACCGCCGGAAACGACCGGCCCGGGCCCCGGGAATCCTTCGCGACCGGCTCCTCTCCCGATGACCCCCTCCGACCCCAAGGCACGGCACGACTTCCTGGTCCACGAGATCCGACGCCACGACCAGGCCTACTACGTCCGCGCCGAGCCCGAGATCAGCGATTTCCTGTACGACCAGCTCTACAGCGAGCTGCAGGAGCTGGAGCGACAGCATCCGGAGTGGATCACCCCGGAATCCCCAACCCAGCGTGTCGGCGGTACCCTGTTGGGGGGATTCCAACGGATCCGACACCTGCAGCCCATGCTGTCCCTCGAGAAGGTCGAGGCCGCGGAGCATCCCGATTCCGTCGAGGAGCCCGACCGGGTCCGCCGCAACCGGCTCCAGGACGGCAACACGCTCCAACGGCTTCGGGAGTTCGACCAACGGATCCGGAACGAGCTCGGGACCAACGAGGTCGCCTATGTGATGGAGCCGAAGGTGGATGGCGTCTCATTGAGCGTCCATTACCGGGACGGTCGGCTGGTGCTCGGGGTGACCCGGGGTGACGGAGAGTTTGGTGACGATATCACGGCCAACCTCCGCACCCTCCGATCGATCCCGCTCGAACTGGATCTTCAGAATCCGCCGCCCCTGCTGGAGGTGCGGGGTGAGGTCTACATGGCGACCCGGGATTTCGATGCCCTGAATGCGCGCCTGTTGTCCGCTGGCGAGAAACCCTTTCCCAATGCCCGCAACGCCACGGCGGGAACACTCAAGCAGCTGGATCCACGTCTGGTGGCGCAGCGTCCCCTCCGCGCCGTGTTCTATGCCGTGGGCGCCTGCGAAGGCATCGTGTTCGCCACCCACACCGAGACCCTCCGAGCTCTCCACCGCATGGGCTTGCCCACCCAGAGCCTCTGGTGGCGCTGCCCGTCTATGGAGGCGGTCCTCGAACGGTACGACGAGGAGGTCGTGGCCCAGTACGACGAGA
>CAZZKQ010000439.1:0-3371 GCA_964654875.1 uncultured Verrucomicrobiota bacterium
CTTGCCGACCTGTTGCCGGATCGTTCCGTGGATGCGGGTGTCGGCAACGGTTCTCTCCCACTGGAGCAGATGCTCGTTCTGTTCGGTCAGGCTGCCAAAGGAGCGCCCCTTGATCGCGTTGTTCTGCGCATACTTGACCCCAGCCTCGACCTTGCCCTTGTGACGGGGCATGGCGGGCCGGGTCGGGAGGATGACCGTACCGTAGTGCTGCGCGAACTCCTCGAGCTTGGGGTTGAGCCGGGGGTCATAAAGGTCGGGATCGATCACCCCCGCCTTGAGGTTGTCGATCACGACGGTGGCGGGAACGCCCCCGAAGGATCGGAATGCGTTTTCGAGGCACCGGATGAAGTGCTCGGTCGACTGCCGCGGGGTGGCCTCGGTGTAGCCCTTGCGGGAGTGGCTCAGGACTCCGCGAAACAAATGCGAGCGGCGCCGCTTGCCCTCCACGAGGATCCAAGCTCCTTGCCCGAAGTCGACCTGGAGCTCGTGTCCCGGGGCGCACTCCATGCGCCTGAAGGGGATCTCAGTCGCTTGCTCAAGGCTGCGGACGAAGCGTTTGACCGAGTCATAGGAACCGGTGAACCGGTGTTCGGTCACCAGATCCTGATAGATCCGCTGGGCGGAAAGCCCGGCTTCGAGCCCCCTCTGGATGACCTCCTGAAGAGGAGTGCACTGGCTGGTCCGCCCCGACTTGGACCCGACGGGCAGAATGGCTGGTTTTGGACCGACCGTCGCTTCGGAACCGGGGGGCGAAATGGCTGGTTTTGGATCCTTGGAATCCGGGGACCCGATGGGCGGAATGGCCGGTTTTGCCGCGTCGGCAGCCAAACGCAGGTAGCGTCCGACGGTCTCACGGTTGAGGCCGAGCTCACGGGCGACCTTGCGTGCGGACCAGCCCTGGGCCGACAGCGTGACGATGGAATGTTGCAGGCTCACGTTGAGTTGGTTCATCGCGCTGGTCTGCAGCTCCCGCCGAACCCAACGCAACACCCACCTCAAAGTGGCTGGTTTTCATTCGCCCATCCCTGGCTGGTTTTGACCGCCGCTGACACCATTTCGAACGCGAAACCCTACGGGCTGCCGTCCATGCCATCCCATCCCTTCCGGGGCTTTGAGGCGCGCCCAATAGGTCGATGCCAACCATCGACGGTCCCGCGAAGGGAACGCCGTCGGAAACTGTCTCCAATTGGAGACATCCGTCTGGACACCACCCTTCTGCGCCTTCGCCTTTATCTGCCTTGGTGGCTTCCTGCATCTCCCTTTGGCGGTGAGGGTTAGGGAACGTGGAAGTGAAGTCGTTTGTTGTGTTTGTAGCGATTGTGGTGATTAAGGGTTGAAATTCCGCGCCAGGAACCGATGCTTTCGGGCCATGCTGACCACGCGCACCAATCGTCTGGATCCTTCCCTCATTCCGGCGCAACAGCTCGCAGAAGTGGCCAAGATCTTCGCGAAGCCGGATCACGTCGCGCTGATCGACTCGCACGGCAACCAGACACACATCCCCGAAGCCCTGTTCGCCCACTTTGCCCGGATTGTACGGCTCATGTCGGAGCGGAAGGCCATCGTCATGCTGCCGGAGGATGAGGCCTTCACCACGCAGGCGGCGGCGAACTACCTGGGCATGTCACGGCAATTCCTCGTCAACCTGCTGGAGAATGGAGAGATCCCTCACCACCGCGTGGGCACGCACCGGCGTGTCACCTTCAAGGACCTCCTGGAATACGAAAAGAAGAGGGACCGGACACGCCGCGAGGCCATGGATCAGCTGGCGGATGAAGTCATCAAAGCCGGGAAGTACTTCCCCGCTCCAGACCCGGGACAAGAGCAATGAGGGCTGATTTCAAGGTCGTACTGGATGCGTGCGTCCTCGCGAATTTCGGAGTGGCGAATCTGCTTTTGCTCCTGGCAGAGAAGCCGCGCCTCTACCTCCCGCTCTGGAGCGACGAGATCCTTGAGGAAACCCGTCGAACCCAGGTTGGCAAACTGGGCTGGGATGATCGTTGGGCTGATCGCTGCACCTGCGGCTAGCGGGAGGACATGGTTCATCAGGTCGCTCATCGTTAGCGGGAAGGGTACTCTCCAAGTAGAAATTGAGTCCAACGGGCCTTAGGGAGGACCAGATGGCAGACAAGCTGAAGAACTTCATTGGTGGCAAGTTCGTAGACCCAACCGGAGACGGTAGCCACGAGGTCCGCAACGCCGCAACTGGCGAGGTAATTGCCGAGATGCCTTGTTCGTCCCAGGCTGACCTTGATGCTGCAGTTGAGGCTGCAACGAAGGCGTTCGAGGAGTGGAAGAACGCGACTCCATCAGAGCGCTCGCTTGCCCTCTTCCGGATCGCCGACGAACTCGAAGAGCGCGGGGAAGAACTCGCCAAGATTGAATCTGAGAACACAGGTAAACCGCTCCAGTTGACAATCGAGGAGGAGATCCCGCCTGCAGCTGACCAGATCCGCTTCTTTGCAGGCGCAGCCCGCAACCTTGAAGGCAAGAGCGCAGCTGAATACATGCCCGGCCATACCTCGTGGATCCGCCGCGAGCCAGTCGGCGTGGTTGGGCAGATCACACCTTGGAATTACCCCTTCATGATGGCCGTTTGGAAGTTCGCTCCGGCAATTGCTGCTGGCTGCACTTGTGTGTTGAAGCCATCTGAGAACACTCCGATGTCAACGCTCTGGCTTGCCGAGATGATGCAGAAGCACCTTCCCGAAGGTGTGTTCAATGTCGTGCTTGGCAAGGGCGAGACTGGCGAGGCCCTTGTGCGGCACGAGGGCATCGCGATGGTTTCACTGACTGGCTCGGTACGTGCGGGCAAGGCAGTTGCTGCTGCAGCATCGGACACGCTTAAGCGGGTTCACCTTGAGCTTGGCGGCAAGGCGCCGGTTGTTGTCTTTGACGACGCGGACCTCGCGGAGGCAGCGGAGATGATCGCCGGGACTGGCTACTTCAACGCTGGTCAAGACTGCACTGCTGCGACCCGAGTCCTTGCAGGCCCGGGCATTCACAACGACTTCGTTGAGGCTCTGGCTGAGCAAGCGAAGGGAACCGTGTTCGGGAATCCCCTTGACGCTGACACCTACATGGGGCCAGTGATCAGTGAGGTCCAGCGTGAGCGGGTACAAGGCTTCATTGAGCGGGCGCCGTCGCATGCTGCGATTAACGCTGGTGGCAATGCTCCTGACGGACCCGGCTACTTTTTTGAGCCGACAGTTATCTCTGGGCTGAAGCAGGACGACGAGATGATCCAGAACGAGATCTTCGGCCCCGTCATAACGGTCCAGCAGTTCAGCGATGAGGCGGAAGCAATCGCTTGGGCTAACGGAGTTGATTACGGGCTCGCGTCAAGCGTTTGGACCAAGGACCATGGTCGC